>CAMYEJ010000082.1 GCA_947254665.1 uncultured Peptoniphilus sp. | reverse complement strand
GTAAATATACAAGAAATCGTAGAAGAAATAAAACTTATCGCTCCAAAAGTTATAGAAGAAAACGAAAAAAAATTAACTGAAAATATATATGAGAGATTAAAAGAGGAAGATTTAGACCTTCCAAGGTTAACCACAGAACTTGCAATAATGGCAGATAAACTTTCTATAGATGAAGAAATTACGCGTCTAACCTCCCACATTTCTCAATTTAATGATATAATAAAGGATACAGATTCAGTGGGAAGAAAAATAGATTTCTTGCTACAAGAATTTAATAGAGAAGCAAATACCATTGGTTCAAAGACCACAAGTAGTGAAATTTTGAAACTTGTAGTGAATCTTAAAAGCGAAATCGAAAAACTAAGAGAACAGATTCAAAACATTGAATAGGAGGCAACATGTCAAAAGGCTTTTTAATGGTACTAAGTGGACCTTCCGGAAGTGGAAAGGGAACAGTAAGTGCCGCACTTATGAAAAAAAATAAAGAAATTGTATTTTCCACATCGGTAACCACTAGGACACCTAGACCGGGAGAAGTAAATGGTGAGAACTATTTCTTTGTGTCGGTGGATGAATTTGAAAACATGGTGCAAAATGACGGCCTTTTGGAATATGCTTTTGTTCATACGAATTATTATGGAACACCTAAGGAATTTGTCTTTAATGAAATTGAAAAAGGCGAGATAGTTCTATTGGAAATAGACGTTCAAGGTGCGTTACAAATCAAGAAACGCTATAAAGAAGCTGTATTTATATTCCTTTTACCACCATCCATGTCTGAACTTAAACAGAGACTTATAAATAGAGATACGGAGACTGAAGAAGAGATAAACACCAGATTTTCAAACGCCTACAAGGAACTTGACTTTGTTGGTGAATATGACTTTTTCGTGGTAAACAATACAGTGGATCAAGCAGTGCAAGATATAGAACATATAATTGCAGCAGAAAAACTTAGAACAAAGAGATTTAAAAGTATAAAAGCAGAAGTGTTAGAAAGAGGTAATGACGATGATAATACCATCCTTTGAAGAAATAAAAAAAGTAACAGACTCTAGATATAAATTAGTTATGCTTGTTTCAAAGCGTGCTAGAAAGATTGTAGACGGAAACGGACCACTTGAAGAAACAGAACTACAAAAACCAGTAAGCATCGCCCTTGAAGAAGTTGTAAAAGGGGATATAGTTTATGGACCAACCATGACTGATGACCAATACGACGAATATATTGAAGAACAAAAAAATGAAAAGCTAAATATATTAAAAACAGAGATGTTAAAAGAAATCAAGCTTGATACAGTAGAAGATGCTGAAGCTGAAGCTATAGAAGACGTAGAGGAAGAATAATAAAATATTTTCTAATTGGATTTAAAGTAGGATTGTTCCTACTTTTTTTATAGGGAGAAACAATGTATATCAAGGTATTTATCGATAAGAGTGCATCTAGTTTCGATACACTTTACACATATAGAACAAATGAATATGTAGAACCTGGATGCAGGGTAGTAGTTCCCTTCGGAAGAGGGAATAGAACAGCGATAGGCCTTGTTCTCTACAATTTAGAAGAGAGTGACGTAGAAAAGACCAAGGATATATTAGAAGTAATAGATGAAGAACCGATTATTGACGAAAAATTAATTGAGCTTGGACTATTCTTAAAAAAAAGGTACCTAAGAGGATATTTTAAATCATTTCAACCGATACTTCCACCGGGAGATATTAAAAGCATAGAGGTATACGCAGAAAGTGACTCTAATGAAGTTCCAGAGGAAATATTAAATAAAGACATAAAAACTCTAAGAGAAGAAGACAGAAAAATTTTAAAGACATATAAAGAAAAAGGTCTAGTAAATTTAAAGTACAAAGTAAGAAGCGATGTAAAAGAAAAATTTGTAACGATTTACAGATTAAGCGATGACTATCTTGACCTGCTCTACAACAAGAAAATATCCACCCAAGGGAAATATGTCATAGAATATCTTTCAAAAAATGGAGATAGCGAACTAAAAGATATTTTAGAAGCTTTATCCATCTCCAACTCTCCAATTAACACCCTAGTTAGACAAAAGATAGTTACAACCTATGAAAAAAAAGAAACTAGAGATCCTTACGGAGAAGAATATAAAACTATAAGGCATCCTTTAAATGAAGAACAACTAAATGCCCTTAACGGTATATTAAATTCCAAGAAGACAGTCAACCTGCTCCATGGAAAGACCGGCTCTGGCAAGACGGAAGTATATCTAAAACTTGCAGAAGATGTAATCGAAAAGGGCGGACAGGTGTGCATGCTCGTGCCAGAAATTGGGCTCACACCACAGATGATTGAGAGATTTAGAGGAAGATTTCCGAGTAGAGTTTCCATTTTGCATTCTAGATTATCCTTGGGAGAGAGATTTGACCAGTACCTAAAGATAAAGAATGATGAAGTAGACATAGTAGTAGGGGCGAGATCTGCAGTTTTTGCTCCATTTAAAAATTTGAAGATGGTAATCATAGACGAAGAACACGATAATTCATATAATTTTACCAGTCAAAACGCATATGACACATTAGAAGTTGCAAAATTTAGGATGGAAGGCATCGGAAAAGTAGTACTTGGATCTGCAACTCCAAAGGTAAACTCTTACTATAAGGCAGAAAAAGGTGAATACGGTCTATTTAAACTTAAAAATAGAGCGGTAAAAGGAGCGCTTTTACCAAAGGTTCACATTGCAGATATGAGATCTGAACTAATTAGAGGAAACACCAGCATCTTCAGTGGAATTTTAAAAGAAAAATTAGACGAAACCATTAAAAATAAAAACCAAGCAATTTTATTTTTAAATAGAAGAGGATTTTCAAACTTCGTAAGCTGTAGATCCTGCGGAGAAGTTATAAAATGTGACAATTGCGATATCTCCATGACCTACCACAAGGACATGAACATCCTTCGCTGCCACTACTGCGGTGCGACGAAAAAAATGGTGACCACATGTCCAAACTGCGGATCAAGCTTTATAAAGAGATTCGGAGTAGGTACTCAACAGGTCGAAGCAGAAGTGAAGAAGTATTATCCAGAAGCAAAAGTCTTTAGGATGGATAGGGATACCATGGGTAGAAAAGATTCCTACGACAAGATGTATGAAAATATGAAGTCTGGAAATATTGATATCTTAATTGGAACCCAAATGATTTCAAAAGGTTTTGACTTTGAAAATGTGACCTTAGTAGGAATTATTGCAGCAGATATGAGCCTTTACGTTTCAGACTATCGGGCAAATGAAACCACCTTCCAACTTATCACCCAGGTGAGTGGCAGGGCAGGAAGGGGATCCATAGAAGGCAGCTGCGTAATACAGACCTACACTCCAGACAATTACAGCATAACCCATGCGGCTAGAAGTGACTATGAAGGATTCTACAAAGACGAACTCTATGTGAGAGAAAAGATGGAGTACCCACCATTTGAAGAATTAATTTCCGTGGTGTTCACATCCAATAAAGAAGAAGGACTTAAGAATTTTGCAGAAGACTTTTTAGAAGTTTTAACTTATAAATGTCAAGACATGATTAAATATTCTCAAGTAACCAACATGCCAAAGATAAAAAATGTATATAAGGTGAGATTTATGTTAAAAGTAATGCCACAGAGAAGAAATGAGTTATTAACTGTGTTAGAATGGGTAAAAGAGAATATGAAGAATAATAGAATAGAAGTATTTATAGAATTTTGAGGTGAATATGGCAATTAGAAATATAAGGACAGACGAAGATCCAATACTTAGAAAAATTTCAAAAGAAGTTAATGATATAAATGATAGAATGAAGACCCTAATCAGTGACATGTTTGAAACCATGGACTACTCTAACGGAGTAGGTCTTGCGGCTCCACAGGTAGGGATTCTTAGAAGAATAATAACCTTAGACGACCAAGATGGACTTAGAGGAGCATTTATAAATCCTAAAATTATCGAAAAAGATGGTGAACAAATAGGCCCTGAAGGATGTTTGAGCGTGCCAGGTAAACAGGGAACTGTAAATAGGGCAAACCATATCGTAGTGACCTACATGGACGAAAATGGAGAAGAAAAAACTTTGGAAGCGCAAGGTTTCACTGCAAGAATTTTTCAACACGAAATTGATCATTTAAATGGAATACTATACACAGACCTTGCTACAGAAATCCATAATATTCAAGATGAAGATGATGAGGTGCAAGAGTGAGATTAATTTACATGGGAACTCCTGAATTTGCGGTTAAACCATTTGAAAAACTTGCGGACAATTTTGAAGTTGTCCTTGCGGTTACAAATGAGGATAAAAGTTCAGGAAGAGGCAAAAAAATTACCATGCCTCCAGTTAAAAAATCAGCTTTAGAAAGAAATATCGAAGTCTTTCAACCTAAAAATGTAAATTCTTTAGAATCAATAGAATATTTAAAATCATTTAACGCAGATTTAGTAGTAGTATGTGCCTATGGAAAGATTTTAAGAGATGGAATTTTGAATTTAACTGGAGATAATCCTGTGAACATTCACGCTTCAATCCTGCCAAAACTAAGAGGGGCAGCTCCAATTAACTTCGCAATCATAAATGGTGATAAGGAAGCGGGAGTATCTATAATGAAAGTGGAAGAAGGACTAGATACAGGGGATTACTCCCTAGTTGGAAAGACTGAAATCGGAAAGAAGAATGTGGAAGAACTAGAAGAGGAACTTTCAGAAATGGGAGCAGATTTAATAGTTGAGTTTGTAAATAGATTTAGAGATGAAAATCTAAATTGGACAAAGCAAAATGACGAAGAGTCTACCTATGCTCCAAAAATTTCAAAAGATTTTGGATATTTAGATTTTACATCTATGGATAAAAATTATATCGAAAGGCTCTCAAGAGGACTTACTAAGAAAAATGGAATTTCAATCCTCTATGATGGAAATAGAATAAAACTCGATGAAATTGAAGTTTCTGACGGAAGTGGAGAACCGGGAGAGATATTAGAATCCAGTAAGTATTTAGAAATAGCTACAAAGGACGGCTCTATAAAGGCATATAGACTTCAATGGCCAGGCAAGAAAATGATGAATGCAGAAGATTTCTTCAGAGGTAGAAAGATAGAAAAAGGAAGTATAATAGGAGGCTAAAAATGTTTGGACAAACAGGTGGAGCATATTTAGGATATTATTCCTACATGATTTACGTACTACCAGGGCTTATCCTTGCTCTTTACGCCCAATCTAAAATAACTAGAAATTATGCAAAGTATTCAAGAATTAGAAATTCTCGTTCACTAACTGGGGCAGAAGTTGCAAGAATAATCTTAGATAGAAATGGACTCAGTGATGTCACCATAAGAAGAATAAATGGAACATTGACGGACCACTACGATCCTAGGGACAAATCACTTTCCCTATCACAAAATGTTTATGACGGTGAATCTATAGCATCTGCAGCAGTTGCAGCCCACGAAGTAGGCCATGCGATTCAAGACAGGGAAAGTTATAGACCGCTAGTTTTAAGGCAGACATTGGCTCCAGCAGCACAGATAGGTTCAAACTTTGCAATAACACTAGTAATACTTGGAATGTTTGTGAGTGAAATACTTATAAATGTTGGAATCGCAATGTTTGTAGTTGCGGTTTTATTTACAATTATTACACTTCCAGTAGAAGTGGATGCATCAAGGAGGGCGAAACTTCAACTTGCAGATGATATAATGACAGAGCAGGAATTAGACGGGGCAAGGGACGTGCTATCAGCGGCAGCTCTAACCTATTTAGCATCTATGATAACTGCAATAGGTAACCTATTAAGGATACTTTCAATTGCAAGATCAAGAAGGGATTAGTATGTCAGTTAGAAGAGAAGCACTGCAGATACTTAAAAATGTATCTAGCGGTGCATTTTTATCAGAAGAATTAAATAAAAGTAGGAGCGAAAATATTGCTCTACTTAGAAATATAACCACAGGTACCCTTAGAAATAAGACTTACCTTGACTATCTTATAAAAAAGAATTCTAAGATTAGGTTTAAGAAGATCCACGAAGATATTAGAATAATACTTGAAATGAGTCTCTATCAATATATATTTTT
>CAMYEJ010000081.1 GCA_947254665.1 uncultured Peptoniphilus sp. | reverse complement strand
GTTCCAAATATTTAAATATTGTCACCGCTTCAATTGTAAGTCTTCAAATAGTGTTTACAAATATTATGGAAGGCATAAAAAATATAGACGAAGAATACATCTTCATGGCAAAGATGTATCGGGCGAAGAAATATTTAATTTTTAAATATATTTACATGGATCATCTGATGACCTATTTAAAAGCGGCTCTTTCAGTGGCAATCGGCATGGCTTTTAAGGCTTCTGTTGCTGCGGAGGTAATATCTCATCCGGAGCATGGTCTCGGCACTAGAATCTACGAATCCAAAATATACTTGGATTTAAATGAACTTTTGACCTTCAGTATTTTTACAGTGCTGATTTCATACCTGGTGGAAAAGATTGTATTGAGGTGTCTTGATGCTAGAGATTAAAAATTTAAGCAAATCCTTTGGTGAAAATATAATTCTAAAAGATTTCAATTTAAAATTAAATTCTAAAGAGAGGGTAGCCATTGTCGGTAGATCCGGCGCAGGCAAGACCACTCTTTTAAAGATTATCTCCGGGGAGATTTCTGATTACGATGGAGAAGTAAATCTAGATGATGACGCAAGAATATCGATGATCTTCCAGGACAATCTACTATTCGAAAATAGAACCGTCTACGAAAATTTAAAGTTCGTAACGGATAAAGAAACTAGAGAGCTAGAAAAGTTACTTGAGGAACTCGGACTAGGAAGTACTCTAAACCAAAAGGTGAAGACTCTCTCCGGTGGAATGAAGAGGCGAATCGCATTTCTTCGAGCCCTTTTGGTGCCCTGTGATCTGCTTTTAATGGACGAAGCCATAAGGGAAGTGGACGAAGAGAGTGAGGACCTTATGATTTCTTATCTTGAAAATCATTTCGATGGAAGTATAATTTTTGTAACCCACAGCGAAAGTCAAGTTGAAAAACTTGGAGCGAGGAAGGTAGAGATTTGAATTTTTTTGAATATAGAAAAGAAAATGGCGTAGAGCTTGAAGAGACCATTTATGAGAATGGGTATATAAGAATCATAAGAATAGTAAGCTCAGGCGAGACTACAGACTTTATGGAAAGCCCTATGAATGAACATGTCTTCCTCATCCAAGGCAAGGCAAAAATAACTTTTGAAAATGATAAAGAAATAGAGATGTCCGCTGGAGATTATATTTTGATAGAGAAAAATACTAGACATAGGGTGAGCTACACTTCCAGTGAACCTCACTGTCTATGGCACTGTATATATGAGAAGGTGTAAAATGGCATTTATAGAAGTTCGGAATATGACCAAGAGATTTACCGCTGGAAACACCATTGTCCTTGCAAACAATGATATTTCCTTCGACATAAATAAAGGTGAGCTCGCACTTATCATCGGTCCTTCTGGAGCAGGAAAATCCACCCTCTTAAATATTTTAGGAGGAATGGACAGATGCGACGAAGGTACTGTGAAAATAGGCGACAGAGATCTGTCCACGTTAAATGAAAAAGAAATGACTACTTATCGTAGGGAAGATATGGGATTTGTATTTCAAAATTACAATCTAATCTCAAACCTAACCGCCATTGAAAATGTGGAGCTTGCATCACAAATAGTAAACAACGCCCTTGATGCAAGAGAGGTTTTAAAATCCGTAGGACTAGAAGATAGGATGAATAACTTCCCTCAACAACTCTCAGGTGGGGAGCAACAAAGGGTGGCAATCGCAAGGGCAATTTGTAAAAATCCAAAGGTTCTTCTCTGCGATGAACCTACAGGAGCTCTTGATTATCACACAGGAAGACAGGTTTTAAAAATTTTACAAGAAACAGCGAGAAACACTGACACAACAGTACTTATAATAACTCACAACACCATGATTGCTCCAATAGGTGACAGGGTGCTTGAGATAGTAGATGGAAAACTAGGAAGTTTAACGATTAACGAAAATCCGAAAAATATAGATGAAATAGAGTGGTAGTATGAAAAATGATGGCCTAAAGAAAGATACTCTTAGGGAAATTAAAAAGACATTTTCAAAATTCATATCAATTATACTTATAGTTGGGCTAGGTGTCTTCGTTTTTGTAGGCCTTATTACCACAGGACCAACCATGAGGGACACCTTTGAAAAATTTGTAAAGGATTCAAACCTACAAGATCTCATGGTAAATTCTCCAATGGGACTTAAAAAGAAGGACCTGGACATTATCGAAGGTCAAGAGAATATCTCCAAGATTCAAATCGATTATGACGAGGATCTCATAATAGATGGGACGGATTTCGGGATAAAAGTTTTGTCAAATCCTATAAATATTTCGAAGCATCTCTTAACTAAGGGAAGAAATGTCGAATTTGAAGATGAGATTGTACTCGATAGAAATCTTGAAAAAGAAGGATATGAAATCGGAGATACGATCAATTTCAGAAAAGAAATCGACAAATTTGGAACTGGAGTAGATGAAAAGAATTCTTTAAAGAGATATAGCTTCAAAATTGTCGGATTCACAGAATGCATGGAATACGCTCAAGATGCCATGCGTGGATCCTCAAGGAGAGGACTTGGAACTCTAAAGGGATTTGGATTTATCGACAAGAGCAACTTCAATAGCGACCCAACCATTGCAAGAATTATCCTTGCGAACACATCTGGACTAAAGACTGCCAGCAAAAAATATAAGGATATTATAAAACCTGCTGCAGACAGTTTGGAAATAGATTTGAAATTTAGACCGGAAGAACGTCTTGATGCTTTGAAAGCAACTATCGAAGGCAAGATTGTCGACGGAGAAGAAAAGATTGAAGATGCAAAGATAAAGCTTCTCGATGGGAAAAATAAACTGGACGAAGGAAAAGAAAAACTAGCAAAAGGGGAAAGAGACTATCAAAAGGGATACAAGGATTACGAAACTGAAATCTCCAAAGGTAGAAAGAAACTCGATGATTCTAAGAAAAAACTCGACGATGGCAAGGCTGAAATAGATGAAAATGACAAGAAATTAAAAGACGCAAAAGATAAACTAGATGACGGAAAGATAAAACTCGACGACGGCAAAAACGAATACGAAAAAGGAAAAGAAGAGTTCGTAACAGGAGAAGCTAAGCTAAAAGCTGCAAAAGAACTACTTGATACTACGAAGGTTGAACTTGACAAGGGAAAAATAAAACTCGAAGAAGGCAGAAGAAAACTTGAAGAAAATGGCAAAAAACTTCAAGATGGAAAAGCTGAACTGGATGAAAACGAAAAGAAACTTGCAGAAGGAGAAAAGAAGTTTCAAGATGGACTGACAGATATTCAAATTGCAACTGGCACAAAGGGTCTGACCTTAGACGGAACAGCTCAAAGAATTGATGACATGGACAAACTCCTCGACTCTGCAATAAAAGCTTCCCAGGACATGGACGATGCATATAAAGCCATAACAGATGCAAAGGCTGGAGTTGAAGAAGCAAAGGCAAAGAGGGATGATCTTGAAAGAGATATTGCAAATCTAGAATCACAAATCGCATCAGGAACTCTCACAGAAGAAGAGAAGAAACAGAAACAAGAAGTGCTAGATGCTGCCAAGAAGCAGAAAGAAATCCTAGACGATATCATTAAATCCGGCGAAGAAAATATAAAAAAATTAGAAAATAATAAATTACAACTAAGCCTAATTAGTAATGCGTTGAAACAATATTTTCCAACAATAGGAAATATAGATGAAGCTAAGTTAAAAGAACTTAAGACCCAGATGGCACAAGCAAAGGAAGGGATTGCAAAACTTCAAGAAGCTAGAGCTCAACTAGATGAAGGTAGAAAAAAACTAGACGAAGGAAAAGTTAAGTATGAAGCTGGAATGGAAGAGTTTAAGAGAGGAATCGAAACCTTCCAAGAAGGAGAGAGAGAATATTTAGAAAATCTAGCCAAGTATAACGAAGGTCTTAAAAAGTACGAAGACGGCATGAAAGAGCTGGAAGGCAACAGAGGAAAACTTGAAGATGCCAAGAAAAAACTGGAAGAAGGACAAGCGGAATACGAAAAAGGCTTAAAAGAATATAACGACGGAAAAGCAAAGATAGAATCAGCCAAAACTCTTTATGAAGAGGGAATCAAATCCTACAAAGAAGGAGAAGAAACCTTCAACAAAGAAAAGATTAAAGGCGAAAATAAATTAAAAGATGCAAAATCAAAATTAAATAAGGCGAGAAGAGATCTATCCACCGGCGAAAAAGAATACGAAGAAAAAAAACTAACAGCCGATGACAAGATAAAAGAGGCGGAAAAAGATATAGAAAAGGCTAAAGATGTCCTAAAGATACTTGGAGTTTCAGAGTACACAGTTGAACCGAGATATTTAAACCAAGGAATAAACACTTACCTCGACTACGCAGCTAGGGTGGACATGCTTTCGATGATATTCCCGGTATTTTTCTTTATGATTTCAATGCTCGTGTGTTGGACAACCATGGCGAGAATGGTAGAAGAAAATAGAATAAATATCGGCACCTACAAAGCGCTTGGATTTAGCGATATAGACATAGCGAAGAAGTATTTATTCTATGGAGAAACCTCCGCATTTATCGGCGGAATAATAGGATTACTACTTGGTTCACTATTTTTAACCAATGTCATAGGAAACGCCTATTCCACAGACACAATCTTTATGGACAATCTTTTGATAAAAATCTATCCTATGAGAAGTCTTCTTGCGTTAGTAGCAGGACTACTATCCACAGGACTTACAGCAGCCTTAACCCTTAAAAAATCACTTAAAAATAATGCAGCTACACTTCTTCGTGGGATCCCACCTAAAGAAGGCACGAGGATTTTGATTGAAAGGATAACTCCACTTTGGAAGAGGATGACATTCTTGCAAAAGGTAACTGCAAGAAATATATTCCGATACAAAAATAGAATGATAATGACCATCCTTGGAATCATGGGATGTAGTGCACTATTAATTCTTGGATTTGGAATAGAAGGCTCAGTAAGCGGAATAAAGGACAAACAGTTTAGCGAAATTATGAAGTTCGACCTTGGAATAATCTACGATAGAAATATCGACAAGGAAGAGTACAAAGACTTTAGCCAAAAAATTGACAGCATCGAAGGAATAAAAGAAGAAGATCCTTTTATAATCAAGAATTTCAAAGCAAAATTTAAAGAGATAGATCAAAACATCTCCCTATTCGTTCCAGAAAGCACAGACCACCTAGAAGACTATATAAACTTGCGAGATAGAAAGACAGAAAAAGATATTGAACTTCCAGAAAAGGGAGCAGTCATCTCAGAAAAGATTGCAAAACTTTTGAAAGTAAAAGTTGGAGACTTAATCGAAGTAAAAGATGAACACGGTGAGGTTTATAAAGTTCAAGTGGCAGAAATATCAGAAATGTATATAGGTCACTTCCTATTTATGAACAGAGACTACTACGAAAAAGTCTTTGGAAAAGAATACGAATCCAACGCAAGACTCATAAAACTAACGGATAAGAAGATGAATGACAGCGTGGTATCAAAACTTATGGATTACAAAGTAACCTTGGGCACCATGGATGTATCTACCATGGAAAAGATCCTCGATAACTTTATGTATTCAATAATGCTAGTGGTACTAATCATAATCGTCGCATCATCTATGCTTGCGGTGGTGGTGCTATACAATCTTACGAATATAAATATCGAAGAGAGAATGAGAGAAATCTCCACAATCAAAGTACTTGGATTCTATCCAAAGGAAGTAACAGAATATATCTATAGAGAGACACTATCTCTAACAGTAATGGGAATAATCGTTGGAATGGTGGTAGGAAAGATACTCCACTACGGAGTTTTGCAAGTAGTAGTGCCATATAATGCTATGCTAGATCCAAAACTGGTAGTGAGATCATACTTCCTATCAGCAGCGATAACCATAATAGTAACATTATCAATCATGATGGTATTCCACAAAAAACTTCAAAAAGTAGATATGGTAAGTGCATTAAAGGCACAGGATTAAAAAATAAATGGTCACAGAAGTGGCCATTTTTTATTGAGATATTTAATTTAAATCAGATTGAAAAAATAAAAATTAAAATTGAAATAAAAAAAGTAAGAGAGTTAGGCACAACTAAAAATTGGGTTAGGATCATTAGTAG
>CAMYEJ010000080.1 GCA_947254665.1 uncultured Peptoniphilus sp. | reverse complement strand
CGCTCGCTCAGGGTGACGGTAGTTGGGAGGGTGCTCGCTCAGGGTGACGGTAGTTTGGAGGGTGTTTTCTATATAATCCCGAAGGAAGGCAGTCACCCTGAGCGGAGGGTGGAGGTTTGCCGACACCCGTAGTCGAATGGGTATAACCCTGGTGAGGTCCACCCTCCCCCCGTCATCCTGAGCGAAAAAGGCGACAGCCTTTGGAGTCGAAGGATCTCTTCCCTTGTGGGGTTATGTTTGGATGGATGTAGTTGTAATGATTGGTTAAATATAGCTTATACCCGTTCGACTCGCTACGCTCGCTCAGGGTGACTGTAGTTGGGAGGGTGCTCCCTCAGGATGACCAAGCGGGAGGTATTACGCTCGCTCAGGGTGACTGTAGTTGGGAGGGTGTTCCCTCAGGATGACCAAGCGGGAGGTATTACGCTCGCTCAGGGTGACCATTAAAACGCCAAAAACAATAAAAAAATAGATGGTCTCCCATCTATTCAAAAAACTTTTTTACTTTATCTAAAAATGTTTCTCTTTCCTTCTTTATTTCTTTTCCTTCTTTTTTCCTAAGTTCTTCTAGAATTTCTCTTTCTTCGTCGGATATCTTCTTTGGCACATGGATGTCCACTTTGAACACCAAGTCGCCTTTTCCTTCTTTTCTTAGGTATGGCACTCCTTCGCCTTTTATCCTAAATGTTGCTCCAGATTTTGTGCCTGCTGGTATATCATAATCTACGAGTTTTGTAAGGGTAGGTACTTTGATACTTCCTCCTAGCACTGCATCTGTGTATGTGATTGGTAGTTCCAAGTACAAATCGTTACCCATTCTTTTGAAGATTTGGTCTTCTTTTACTCTTATATAGACGTAGAGATCTCCTGCTGGTCCGCCGTTTAGTCCTGCGTCTCCTTCTTCCCTTAGGGTCAAGATCATCTTGTCATCGATTCCTTTTGGTATGTCGATTGTTATCTTTTTATTTACCACTCTTGTTCCATGACCTTTGCAATCTGGACATGGTGTGTCGATGATTTCTCCTGTTCCTTTACATTTATCGCAGGCGCTCACTTGGGTAAATCTTCCAAATGGTGATGATGTGGTGGTCCTGATCTTGCCTGTTCCTTTACATTTATCACAGGTGTGCTTGTGAGTTCCCGGTGCGGTTCCTTCGCCATTACATGTTTTACAAGTTTCTGTTCTCTTTATGTTTATATCTTTTTTGGCTCCGAAGATGGCTTCTTTGAAGTCGATGATTATATCGACTCTTACGTCGTCGCCTTTTATCGGTCTATTTTTATATTCTGCTTCAGAATATCCGCCAAATCCACCGAATCCTTGGCCAAACATGTCAAATATATCTCCGAATATGTCGCCGAATCCACCGCCGTAGTTTCCTGCATTTCCATTTATGCCGTCTTCCCCATAGGCATCATACATCTGTCTTTTCTTTTCATCTGATAGGACTTCGTATGCCATGTTTACTTCTTTGAAGTGTTCAGCAGCTTCTTCGTCTCCTGGATTCAAATCGGGATGATATTTTTTTGCTAATTTTCTGTATTGAGATTTGATTTCTGTTTGGGTACTTTCTCTTTTTACCTCTAGTATTTCATAAAAGTCTCTCAACCTTTCACAACCTTTCAAAAGTCTATTCTACAACAAAACTCTAGGTTTTTCCACATATTATTTTATGTAATATAAAGGGAGGTCTCCCTCCCTCATATTTATTTTATTTATTTGTTTTCTTCGTCGTCTACTACTTCGTAATCAGCATCTACTACATCGTCATCGTGATGTTCTGCGCCTTCTGCTCCTGCTTGTTGTGCTTGAGCTTTGTAAAGTTCTTCTGATATCTTGTAGAATGCTTGGGTTAAGCTTTCTGTCTTAGCTTTGATTGCTTCTAGATCTTCTCCATCTTTTACAGCTTTTAATTCTTCTACTGCTTTTTCGATGCTTGCTTTGTCATCTGCGCTGATCTTGTCTGCTACGTCTTTTAATGTTTGTTCTGATTGATATATCATTGAGTCTGCGTTGTTCTTAGCTTCGATTAGATCTTTCTTCTTTTGGTCTTCTTGTGCATACATTTCAGCTTCTTTTACCTTCTTGTCGATTTCTTCATCTGTCATGTTGGTTGAAGATGTGATGGTGATGTGTTGTTCTTTGCCTGTTCCCAAATCTTTTGCTGTTACGTTTACGATGCCGTTTGCATCTATATCAAATGTTACTTCGATTTGTGGCACTCCACGTCTTGCTGGTGCAATTCCATCTAGTTGGAATCTTCCTAATGTGATGTTATCTTGTGCCATTTGTCTTTCACCTTGAAGTACGTGAATATCTACTGATGTTTGATTATCTGCTGCTGTTGTAAATATTTGTGATTTCTTGGTTGGGATTGTTGTATTTCTTTCAATCAATCTTGTTGTGATATTACCCATGGTTTCAATTCCTAGTGAAAGTGGTGTTACGTCAAGTAGTAGTAAGTCTTTTACATCTCCTGAAAGTACTCCGCCTTGGATTGCTGCTCCTAGGGATACACATTCATCTGGGTTGATATCCTTTTGTGGTTCTTTGCCAACTAGACGTTTGATACATTCTTGTACTGCTGGAACTCTTGTAGATCCACCTACTAGAAGTACCTTGTCTATTTGATCTTTAGTAAGTCCTGCATCCTTCATTGCATCTAGTACAGGTCCTTCAGTCTTCTTAACTAAGTCGCTTATAAGTTCTTCGAATTTTGCACGGGTTAAATCCATATTTAGATGAAGTGGACCAGATTGGTTAGCTGTTATGAATGGAAGGTTGATGTTTGTGCTCATAGTTGAAGATAGTTCCTTCTTTGCTTTTTCAGCAGCTTCTTTAAGTCTTTGTAGACTCATCTTGTCAGCCTTTAGATCAACTCCGTGTTCCTTCTTGAATTCTTCTGCAATATAGTCGATAATTCTTTGGTCGAAGTCATCTCCACCAAGTCTGTTGTTACCACGAGTTGCGTGTACTTCGAACACTCCGTCAGAAAGTTCTAGGATAGATACGTCGAATGTACCACCACCAAGGTCATAAACCATAACAGTTTCAGATCCTTTTGATTTGTCTTCGCCGTATGCAAGTGCTGCTGCAGTTGGTTCGTTTACAATTCTTCTTACATTAAGACCAGCGATTTTTCCTGCGTCCTTAGTAGCTTGTCTTTGAGCATCTGTGAAATATGCAGGCACTGTGATAACTGCATCGGTGATAGTTTCACCAAGGTAGCTTTCTGCATCTGATTTTAATTTTTGAAGAATCATAGCAGAGATTTCTTGTGGTGTGTATTTCTTTCCATCGATATCTACTGTGTAATCGTGACCCATTTCTCTCTTTATTGATTGGATAGTTCTTTCTGGGTTTGTAATAGCTTGACGTTTAGCAGTTTCTCCTACTAATCTTTCTCCGTCTTTTGTAAAAGCTACTACTGAAGGTGTAGTTCTGTTACCTTCGATATTAGGGATGATTATTGCGTCCCCACCTTCCATTACTGATACTGCACTATTAGTTGTACCTAAGTCAATTCCTATAATTTTACTCATTTCATTTTCCTCCTATTATTTAGAAACTTTAACCATTGCAGGTCTTAAAACTTTGCCATCAATGGTATATCCTTTTTGCAGAACTTCAGTTACAAGTCCTGACTCAACCCCATCTTCCTCGCTTAGAAGCACCGCATGCTCAAAGTTTGGATCAAAAGGTTTATTTAAACAGTCAATTTCTTTAATTTCAAATTTATTTAAAACCTCAACCAAGCTTCTCTCAATCAACACAATTCCGTCGTAGAAAGAATCATGGTTTTCGGCAGAATCTATAGCCCTTTCAAAGTTGTCAACCACAGGCAAAATATCCTGTGCAAGCTTTTCAAGGCCCATGTTCATGTAGTTTATTTTGTCCTTCTCAGCACGTCTCTTGTAATTTTGGAAATCCGCTTGAAGGCGAATAAACTGATCTTTCATCTTTTCCAGTTCATCATCCTTACTTTCAGCTTCAACAGAGCTCGAATCCCTTTCAGGTTCCAATATTTCTGGCTCTAAAATCTCAGGTTCAGAACTACTATCTTTATCCTTATTTACTTCATCATAATCTTCATTTAAATCTTGCCACTGTTCCAAGTTGTCAATATCTTCATTCTTATACATTATCTCACCTCATCACGATATTCTTTAAAACATTTCTATAAATCAAAGTTTTTTCCAGTGCATTTTGGTAATCCATCCTAACAGGACCCAAAACTCCCAGGACAATATCCTTAGAAAATCCCTTAACATACGCCCTTATCACCGCAAAATCAGAAAGTGAATTATCTTCATTTTCATCTCCAATAGAAATGTCTATGTCATTTAGAAGATCAATCTTCATAATATCCTTGAAAAGAGTCTCATCCTCAAGTCTGCTAACAAAATTAACAGCCTTGCCCATATCAGAAAACTCTAAAATATTAAGAATATTAGAAAGTCCATCATAATAAATATCAACAGACTTAATATTCCTATTGAAATCACTAGCTTCCTTAACAATGTCAAAGATAAGCTGACGATGTCTAGTGAGATCACCAGAAATTTCCACCTCAATCTCAGAAATCTCATCAAATTCCACAAGAGTAAGCTTCTTATTTAAGATATTTTTAATCTTTAAAATATCAGCATCATCGATATCACCCTTGTAGCTGATGACCTTTCTCTCAACCTGACCGTTATCACCGATCAAAAGTAGAAGTAGAATATTGTCATCTAGCTTAAGAAGTTCAATATGTTTAATAAGCGTGCAATTTTTCTTGGGACTAATGAGGAAAGTAAAGAGACCAGTGGACTTAGCCATGCTCTTTACAATACTTCTGTAAAAAGATTCGGTCCCAGTGCCAGCATCCATAAGACTTTTTCTGATATCCTTGTCAAAAAGATCAAGCTTAATAGCATCTAGAATCTCATCAACGTAGAATCTGTAAGCCTTGTTGGAAGGGATCCTACCCGCGCTAGAATGAGGTTTGTTTAAGTATCCGAGATCCTCAAGATCTGCCATCTCATTTCTAATCGTAGCAGAACTAATTCCCCATTCATAACATTTGGAAAGAGTCCTTGAACCAACGGGAACCGCTGAATCAATATATGATTTAATTATCGCATTTAAAATTTCAATCTTTCTTGTATCCATAGCCACCCTCTTTGTTAGCACTTAAACTCTCCGAGTGCTAAAGACTATATATAGTATAACTAAATATTTAGCAGTTGTCAAGTGAGAGTGCTAAAAATATTTAAAATTTTTATGTTTTTTTTAAATATTTTTTAGGGATTGTTTTATTGTACCCTCGCTCCTGTCATCATGAGCGGAAAGGCTGAAGTGGGAGGCTGAGGCATTGGAGTCGAAGGATCTCTATATAGAAAACCCCAAGGAACACAGTCACCCTGAACGGAGGGTAGAGGCTCTGAATTTGAAGGATCTCTGCATAGAAAACCCCAAGGAAGGTGGTCACCCTGAGTGGAAGAGCCGCAGGCTCCGAAGTCGAAGGATCTCTGCATAGAAAACCCCCGGGTGAGACTGTCACCCTGAGCGGAGGGTGGAGGTTTGCCGACACCCGTAGTCGAATGGGTATAACCCTGGTGGGGTTATGTATGGATGATTTCATTTGTAAAGTATTGACCTTCGGATGTTATACCCATTCGAAGCCCTAGCCGAAATCTTTGATTTCGCAGCAGGTCTCGTGCAAATTGCACTTGCAAAGACTAGGTTAAATATAGCTTATACCCGTTCGACTCACTTCGTTCGCTCAGGGTGACTGTAGTTGGGAGGGTGTTTTCTATATAATCCTGAAGGAAGACAGTCACCCTGAGCGGAGGGTGGAGGTCTGCCGACACCCGTAGTCGAATGGGTATAACCCTGGTGGGGTTATGTATGGATGATTTCATTTGTAAAGTATTGACCTTCGGATGTTATACCCATTCGAAGCCCTAGCCGAAATCTTTGATTTCGCAGCAGGTCTCGTGCAAATTGCACTTGCAAAGACTAGGTTAAATATAGCTTATACCCGTTCGACTCACTTCGTTCGCTCAGGGTGACTGTAGTTGGGAGGGTGTTTTCTATATAATCCTGAAGGAAGACAGTCACCCTGAGCGGAGGGTGGAGGTCTGCCGACACCCGTAGTCGAATGGGT
This sequence comes from uncultured Peptoniphilus sp., assembly GCA_947254665.1. GTDB lineage: Bacteria > Bacillota > Clostridia > Tissierellales > Peptoniphilaceae > Peptoniphilus_B. The sequence continues at coordinate 2 of CAMYEJ010000080.1, read as the reverse complement.
AT
>CAMYEJ010000079.1 GCA_947254665.1 uncultured Peptoniphilus sp. | reverse complement strand
ATATAACTAAAACCACTGCCAATCTCCTTTCTAAGAGGGGAATTGTAACTAATGAAGATGCAGAACATTTTTTAAATATAGATTATGATGATTTAGAAACACCCCTAAAGATGAGGGACATGATTATCGCTGGAAATATAGTTCTATCTGCGAAAAGTATCGGCAAAAATATTGCAATAGTTGGTGATTATGATGTAGATGGGGTCATGAGCACGGTTATCCTTATAAAAGGATTACAAGCTCTTGGTATGAATCCAATCTACAGGATTCCAGCAAGAGAAGAAGGATATGGTATAAATAACGATATTGTAGATGAATTAAAAGGAAAAGATGTTTCTCTAATCATAACTTGTGACAATGGAATCGCAGCAAGCGAAACCGTTAAATATGCAAAATCACTTGGAATGGATGTAATTGTTACAGATCACCATGAAGTTCCAAAGGTTGATGGTAAGGATTGTATCCCTTCTGCAGATGCGGTATTAAATCCTAAGAGATCTGACTGCGACTATCCATTCAAGGAACTTTGTGGAGCTGGAGTTGCTTTTAAACTTATATCATATCTTTATAAAATTCAAGGGATTGACGAAGAAAAAGAAAAAGCACTACTTCCATACGTGGCTGTTGCAACCATTTGTGACATGATGAACTTGGTGGGAGAGAACAGAATATTCGTTAAGTATGGACTGGAAATTTTAAATAGTAATACTATTCCAGGATTTGACGATATTGTTAAGCTTTCGGGATTTCAAAAAGAGTTGGACGTATCGGCGATTGGTTTTTTAATTGGTCCTATGATTAACTCTGCTGGCAGAATCGAGACTGCGGATATTGGGGTTGAATTATTTATGTCTGACTCTATAACAAAAAGAACAGAGATTGTAGAATCTCTTAAAAAGTTAAATTCAACTAGACAAAGCTATACAGAAGAAGGTTTTAAAAAAGCTATAGATTTTATAGAAACTCATGAGATGCAGAAAAAATTTCCGGTACTTGTAGTGCTAGATGAAGATCTACACCCAGCAGTGGCAGGAATCGTTGCAGGAAGAATAAAAGAAAAATATTATAGACCAACCATTGTACTAAGTGGCAAGGATGAACTTAAAGGCTCTGGAAGAAGCATAGAAGCTTATGATATGTTTACAAAAGTATCTGAAATAAAATCATATCTTACAGCTTTTGGTGGACATCAAATGGCTTGTGGATTAACTATTCAAAGGGAAAATTTAAGAGATTTTGTGAAGGATTTAAACAATAATTCGAATCTTACGAGAGAGGATCTTGTAAAGACGATTTATTTAGATGATAGCCTTACATTAAGAGATATTAATTTCGATTTTTATGATGAAATTATGAGGCTTAAACCATTTGGGAAAGGAAATGAAGATCCAATCTTCGGATTTAAGAATTTAAAAATAGTTAGACTTGATGTGCTTGGGAAAAATAAAAATGTTTTGAAATTTACCTTTACCGATGGAGAAAATTATGTAGAAGGTATATATTTTCAAACCTTCGATAATTTTAAGAAGCTAATGAGTTCTAAATATGATGGAGAACAACTAAACTACATTCTCCAAAATAAAAAGGAACTATATATAGATGTGGTTGCATCTGTGGATGTAAATAAATTTATGGGAAATACTACTCTTCAGCTAAGTATAAAGAGTGTAAGACCTTAGGAGTAATTATGATAGAAGTGTTATTAGATAAAGTAAAATCGTATAATGAACATGCCGACCTTGATATAATCAAAGAGGCTTTTGATGTAGCGGAAAAGTATCACAAGGGGCAAAAGCGTAATTCTGGAGAAGATTACATCATCCATCCATTCAATGTAGCGCTTATACTCGCAGATATGAATATGGATACGCCTACTATAGTTGCTGGTCTATTACACGACGTAGTTGAAGATACGGATGTAACTTACGAGGATATCAAAGAAGAATTTGGTCAAGAGATTGCGGACCTGGTAGATGGGGTTACAAAATTAAAAAAATTAAATTATAAGACGAAGAAAGAAAACCAAGCTGAGAACATAAGAAAAATGGTTCTTGCTATGGCAAAAGATATTCGAGTAATCATAGTTAAACTTGCGGATAGAACTCACAACATGAGAACGCTCGAGTATATGACCCCAGAAAAGAAGATTGAAAAGGCTAATGAGACTATAGAAATCTATGCGCCTATTGCGGATAGACTAGGGATGAGTAAGGTTAAATGGGAACTAGAAGACCTATCACTTCGTTACTTGGATCCAGACAATTACTATAAATTGGTAGACATGGTTAACAAGAGAAGAAATGAAAGAGAAGATCTCATTAAAAAACTTATCGATGAAATTAAAGCTGAAGTTGAAAAGGCTGGCATAAAAGCAGATATTCACGGAAGACCTAAAAACTTTTATTCCATTTACAAAAAAATGGTAATAAAGAAAAAGTCTTTTGATGAAATATATGATCTCCAAGCAGTAAGAGTGCTCGTAGATACAGTCAAAGATTGCTACGGGGTTCTTGGTGCTGTTCATAATCTTTATAAACCAATTCCAGGAAGATTTAAAGACTATATAGCAATGCCTAAGTCCAACAACTACCAGTCACTTCATACAACTGTAATCGACAGTAATGGTGAAACTTTTGAAGTTCAAATTAGGACTTACGAGATGCATCAAACTGCCGAATACGGTATTGCTGCCCATTGGAAATATAAATCTGGAGCTACTAAATCAACTTCTTTTGATGAGAACTTAACTTGGTTAAGACAACTTTTAGAATGGCAAAAAGACGTAAATGATGCAGATGACTTCATGGAAACACTTAAGATTGATTTCTTCGCTGATGAAGTATTTGTATTTACCCCTAATGGTGACGTGGTGAACTTGCCAGAAGGATCTACACCTATTGACTTTGCTTATAGAATTCACTCCCAAGTAGGAAATACTTGTGTCGGTGCAAAGATAAGCGGAAGGATAGTTCCTCTTACCTACAAATTAAAAAGCGGGGATATTGTAAGTGTAATTACAAATCCTAACTCTGGACCATCATTAGACTGGCTAAATATAGTTAAGAGCCCTCAAGCTAAGAAGAAAATCCAACAATATTTCAAAGTCAAAGACAGAGATAAAAATATTGAACGTGGAAGAGATATGCTTGTAAATGAAGCGAAGAGAATTGGATATAAACCTTTTGAATTCCTAAAAGATGAATGGCTTGAAGAAGTCAGATCTAAATTAAATATATCAACTATTGACGATATGTATGCGGCTGTTGGATTTGGTACTATATCTGTAAATCAAGTAACTGCAAAACTTGTAGATATATATAAGAGAACTTACAAAGATACAGAAGATCCAACTGAACAGGTAGGAACTACAAGGTCAAATAGACCAAAACGCGGTGGAATTGTAATTGACGGAATAGATGATGTAAAGGTCAGATTTGCTAGATGTTGCAATCCTGTTCCTGGAGATGACATTATAGGCTATGTAACCATTGGTCGTGGAGTTTCTGTCCATAGAGCGGATTGTCCTAACTTAAAAGGCATAGACGAAAATAGAATCGTAGATGTTTCTTGGAATCAGACTGAATCTGGATTCTATTCAGCTCAAATAGAAGTTATGGCATTTGAAAGGGCAACAGTTATATCAGATATTGCAAACAAAATATCTGATTCTAAGCTTGAATTTTCATCGCTTAGTGCAAGAAAAGGAAAAGACCATGAGCTAATAGTAGACCTTACTGTTGAGATAAAATCTATAAAAGAACTAGAAAAATTAATTGAAAAGATAAAGAAAATAAAACATGTTTACGATGTTTATAGAGTGGAGGCATAATGAGAGCAGTTGTTCAAAGAAGTTATGAAGCTAGTGTAAAGGTAGACGGAGAAACTATAGGAGCAATCGACTGGGGAATGGTCGTGCTTCTTGGGATAAAAGATACCGACACTGTTGAAGACTTAAACTATATACTCAGAAAATTATTGAATCTTAGAATCTATGACGATGAAAATGGAGTAATGAATAAATCTATAAAAGATGTAGGAGGAAAGATTCTTCTAATCAGTCAGTTTACTCTATATGGAGATGTTAGAAAGGGCAATAGACCATCCTACTCCACTGCGGCTGGATTCGAAGAGGGAAGAGCTCTCTACGAAAAAATGATAGAAGAACTTAAAAATTCACAAATAAAGATAGAAACTGGTTCTTATGGAGCTGATATGAAAGTATCGCTTATAAACAACGGACCAGTTACAATTTTACTAGATTCAGAGAAGGTGTTTTAAATGATAAATATAGAAAAGATGATACTTGGACCTTTTCAAACCAACTGTTATATAGTCTATGATGACGAAAAAAATGCGGTTGTAATAGATCCTGCAGATAATGCAAAAGCAATACTTGCAAAAATAGACGAACTACAACTAAATCTAAAGAAAATTCTATTAACACATGCCCATCCAGACCATGTGTGTGGACTTTATGATATAGTTCAAAAGAAAGATGTGCCAGTATATGTAGTTTCAGAAGATGAAGAAATGTTAGAAACAAATTCAAAATACTTTGGACCAATGCTTGGTATGGACGTTAAAGATGTGACACCAGATGTACTATTGAAAGATGGAGATGAAATAACCGTTGGTGAAATGAGCTTCAAAGTACTTCATACACCAGGTCATACAGAAGGATCTTGTTGTTTCTTGTTAAATGGCAAAGATCTTTTCTCTGGAGACACACTTTTCTACACGTCAATGGGAAGAGTAGACCTACCAGGTGGAAGTGAAGAAGCGATGATGAATTCACTTCTAAAACTTGCAGATTTAGATAAAGATATAAAGGTGTATCCAGGTCATGGATCAGGAACAGATATTGGAAAAGAGCTAAGACTTAATCCATATATACAAAAAGCGAAAGGTCTCTGGTAATGATATATATAACTGGACACAAAAAACCTGATACGGACTCAATAGTTTCAAGTATAGCCTATTCATATTTAAAAAATATAGAAGGTAATAAGACTGAGCCCATTAGACTAGGCGAATTAAATTTAGAAACAAAATTTATATTAGATTATTTCAACATAGAAGTCCCTGAATTAAAAGAAGATATTTTCCCAAGGGCAATAGACTTAAAAATGGACGACGCAATAGAAATAAAAGAAGATGTATCTATCTTTGATACTCTTGAAATTTTGCAAAAGAAGAATTACAAGAGTGCATATGTAGTGGATAAGAACAAGAAGATGGTAGGACTAGTTACCATGTATGACATCATGGATAGATATCTTAAGTTTGCTAGTGAACATAATCTAGAAGGAAATATAAATTTAGAAAGTTTATCAAAAGTACTAAGTGGGAAATTAATAAATAATAGTTTTAAAGGCATAAAACCAGAAACAAAACTAACTGCCTATGCAATGGATACAGACCTTGCAAGAAAATATATCAGTCCAGGGGATGTAGTAATTGTAGGAGATAGGTATAAAGCTAGAAAATCTGCAATAGAAATGGAAGTTTCTCTAATGATACTTGTAGGAGGAGTAGACCTAGAAGACGATCTAAAAAAACTTGCAAAAGAAAAAAATGTTTCGTATATATTAACTGACTTAGATACCATAGGAGCAGCAAAATTAATCCCACTCGCTACAAGCATAGATAAGATAATGAAAAAAGATGAAATAATAGCTTTCTATGAAGATCAAGAAGTATCCGAAATAAAAAATATTATGAAATCAACGAGATTTCGTCAATATCCTGTCCTAAATAGAAAAGATGAAGTATTAGGAAGTATCTCAAGATTTAATCTTTTAAATCTAAAAGGACATGATTTGATTTTAGTCGATCACAACGAAAAGACTCAATCCATAGATGGAATCGAAACAGCAAATGTCATTGAAATAATAGATCATCACAGAGTACAGTCCGTACCAACAAACGAACCAATATACTTTAGAAATGAGCCTGTTGGAAGTACAGCAACCATAGTTTCTAAAATATATTTAGAAAGACTCGTAAATATTCCGAAGGAAATAGCTGGAATACTTATGGCAGGGATAATTTCTGACACATTATTCTTTAAAAGTCCAACAACCACAGAAACAGACAAGAAGATACTTAAAATTTTAGAAGAAATCAGTGGGATAGATAGCAAAGAATTTGCAAAAGAAATGTTTAAAGCAGGAACCTCATTAAAAGGTAAGAGTGTAGAAGAAATATTAAATATAGATCAAAAGAAATTTAATATATCTGGATATGATTTCTTAATATCACAAGTGTTTACAATGGATGATGAATTTCTAGATCAATTAAAAGAGGAAATTTCAAAGGTGATGAAATCTACAGTAGAAGAAAAAAATATATCTGGATTTGTAACCATGGTTACAAATATATTGGATGAATC
>CAMYEJ010000078.1 GCA_947254665.1 uncultured Peptoniphilus sp. | reverse complement strand
GAGCATTAGTTTTTATTTTAAATGCTAATGTAGAGCATGATAACAATTATTAATTTTACTTTATCCTGCAAACAAAAAGCACATATAACAAAGGAACTTAGTTATCCTCTAAGTTCCTGTCTGTTTGAATTTATTGTTTTGATTATTTCTGTAAGATTTGTTTGTGTTTTTTCTAATAATTCATCTGCATAGTCACGAGCTCCTTCTCTAATTTGAGCGGATTCTCTTTGTGCTGAGCTTAGAATTTCTTCTGCTCTTTCATTTGCCTTTAGAACAAGTTCATCTTCTCTTATCATTTCTTCTGCATGAGCTCTTGCTGCTGCCATTATTCTGTCAGCTTCTTCATGTGCTCCTGTGATGATTTGTTCTCTGTCTGTTGAAATCTTTTGTGCTTCTTTGATTTCTGATGGAAGTTCCGCTTTTATATCTCTTATTATTTCTAGAACTTCTTCTTTTTCTACTACAGTCTTTCCTGTTAGTGGAATACTGCTTGCTGTTTGGACAAGTTGTTCTAACTCATCTACCAATTCCATTAGTGTCATCTGCTACCTCCCAATTAATTTTTCTTTCATAGCATCACCTACTACATCTGGCACAAATAAACTTAAATCTCCATCGAACATCGCCACTTCTTTTGCAAGGGTTGAGCTTACAAATGTGTTCTTATTCGATGATAGTAGAAATACTGTTTCTAAGCCTTCATAGTAGTGCATATTTGCCATTGCTAATATATATTCACTTTCATAGTCAGAAGCTGTCCTTATGCCTCTTATGATTACTTTACAGTCTTTTTCTTTTGCATAATCTGCAAGTAGTCCTGTAAATGAATCTATTGTCACTCCGTCAAGATCCTTTGTCACTTCTTCTAGAAGTTCCATCCTCTCCTCTACTGTAAAGAGTCCCTGTTTCTTGACATTGTTTAAGACTGCGACTGTTACTTCTCCAAAAATATTTCTGGCACGTCTTATGATATCTATATGCCCATTCGTTACCGGATCAAAACTACCGGCGTATATTGCTTTCATCTGGCACTCCCAATACTGCTATGGATGTAGAACCATACTTCTTTTCTTTAAGTACTTCATAACCAGTAAAGTCTATTCTACTTCCATACCTATATTCTACCACTAGCAATCCATCTTTTTTAAGTAAGTTTCTTTCCAATATTATTGCTAATGTATGACGATACTTTTGCAGTTCGTCAAATGGTGGATCCATGTAGATGATGTCAAACCTATCCTCTGTAGTCTTTAAATATTTTTTGTAGTCCATATTTATGACTTTTGCGCCTTCAGTAAGCTTAGTGTGCTTTAAATTTTCTCTAGTAACTTTAAGTGAATCGTTACTCGTGTCTACAAAGACACAGCTTTTTGCACCTCTAGATAGAAATTCTATTCCATTTCCCCCAGAGCCGCAGAATATATCCAGCGCTTCTTTATCATGAAAATATTGACCTATAATATTAAATACAGATTCTTTTACTCTGTCTGCCGTAGGTCTTACGTCCATTCCTTCAACGGAAACAAGACGCATACCCTTTGCTGTTCCTGATATTACTCTCATAGTCCTCCAATTATTACTATTTTAACACATCATCAATAATCTAACAATCAAACTTTCTAGAAATTAGTCTATCTACACTTATTTTTAGTTGAAGATTCTCTGGTCTTATAAAATCCGGGTCATCTCTATATATATTTTTAGCTTCTAATGCCGCATATTTTAAAATCATTTTGTCTTTTATCGGGTTGGCCAATATAAATCCCATGAATCCCGATTGTCTTACTCCGAATATATCTCCCGATCCACGAAGTTCCAAATCTTTTTCTGAAATATAGAATCCATCTGTGGACTCAACCATTACCTTCATCCTCATGGATGCAATTTCCGATTCAGATTTATTATATAGAATACAGTAACCCTGGTGAGTTCCTCTTCCGACTCTTCCCCTTAGCTGATGGAGTTGAGATAATCCGAACCTTTCTGCATTTACAACCATCATAACCGTTGCGTTTGGAACGTTTACTCCAACTTCAACTACTGTTGTAGATACCAAAACATTTATTTTATTCTTCTCAAAGTCTTCCATCTGTCTGTCCTTCTCATCTGGTTTCATCTGACCATGAAGAAGATCAACATTGTAATCTTTGAAATATTTTTTTATTTCTTTATAGACTTTCTTTACAGAGTTTAGATCGAGCATTTCATTTTCGTCGATCATTGGACAGATTATATATGCCTGTCTCCCTTCTTTCAACTCTTTTTCTATAAATTCAAGAGCTTTTAAAAGTCCATTTTCATTTATGGTTGCCGTCTGTATCTTTAGTCTTCCAGCCGGTGGTGTGTCGATGGTAGAAACTTGAAGGTCTTGGTACATTACAAGGGCAAGCGTCCTTGGTATAGGTGTCGCAGTCATGACGATGGTATGCACACCCTTGTCGGAAAGATTTTTTCTCTGCAAAACTCCAAATCTATGTTGCTCGTCAACTATGCTTATGCCGAGATTTTTAAACTCTACATTTTCTGATATCAATGCATGGGTTCCTACAACCATGTCCACCTTTCCAGATTTTAAATCTTCTAATACCTCATCTTTTTGTGATTTTTTCATAGAACCAATAAGTAGCGCCACATTTATTCCAATTTTATCAAAAGTATTTTTAAATGAATTGTAGTGTTGCGTCGCCAAGATTTCCGTCGGCGCCATGATTGCAGATTGGAATCCATTCTTGTAGAATAGGTACATTACAGCCATTGCAACCACAGTTTTACCTGAGCCTACATCACCTTGGATAAGTCTATCCACCCTGTATCCGCTTTTTAAATCTTCTTTTACTTCTTCTATTACTTCCATCTGTGATTCGGTTAGGGTAAATGGCAGTGTATTTAAAAATTCTTCTAAGTCATATTCACTAAGTTTTATGTCCGTCTCTTCCCTATCTTTTTTGATCGTTGATAGGGCTAGAAGATAAATTAAAATTTCGTAGAATGAATAGGAATTTCTCGCGTTTCCGTAGCTTATTTGGGATTTTGGTCTGTGGAGCTCTCTCATGGTCTTGTCCATGTCGTAGAGCTTGTACTTTTCCAAAATTTCTTGTGGAATTACGTTTTTCCAAGTATATTCTTTTAATACTTGGTCCGTTAATTTTATAAGTTCTTTGTTATTTATATCCTTCGACTGTTGATATACGGGAATGATACTTCCTAAGACCTTTTTTCTCTTTACATTTTCAAACTTTGGCGAAGTCATGGTTAGGTTGTTTCCAAACCTTGACACCTTGCCATAGAAGTAGAACTGTTCTCCCTTTAAAAAAGTTGAAGATAGAAAGTTCTGATTAAAAAAAGAAATCTTTAGATTAAATCCATCGCTTACTGCTACATCGAGTCTTTTTAATCTTCCATTATAGTGAGGAACTGCCTGTACAACTTCTGCTTTAATGGTCGCAAACTCTCCTTCCACCAAATCTTTTATCGGTTTCATATTGGTGGAATCTATAAATCTAATAGGGAAATACTCCGCAAGATCTGAAATTGTTTCAAGGCCCATTGCTCCTAGATATGATTTTTTCTTTGGACCCACTCCATTTAAAGTATCTATTTTATCGAATAGCTTCATCTATTACTCCAATTCCAAAAATTTTAAAAAAAATAAGCAGATTAAATCTGCCTATTCTACTGATAAGATGTAATAGTATAGTGGTTGCGCTCCTTTTACTAGCACCACATCCAATTCATCGTATTTTTCTTCTAACTTATCCATTAGATTTTCTGTATCTTCTTCTTCAAGTCCATTTCCGTAGTATAGAGTTATGACAGAAGATTCGTCGTCCACCATTTTTTCGATGAGCTTTTCAGTTACTTCATCTAAATCATCTCCAAAGGATTCTATTTCTTTTCCGGTAAGACCAATTATTTGATCTTTTTTAATTTGAGATCCATTTGAAGTGGTATCTCTAACGGCATAGGTTACAGATCCAGTCTTAATATGATTTAATTCTTCTTTCATATTTTCTATATTTTCTTCAGGATCTTTTTCTTCATCAAATACAAATAGCGCTCCTATACCTTGTGGAACAGATTTAGTTTCTACTACATAGACATCCTTGTCTGATAGTTCCTTAGCTTGGTTCGCAGCAAGAATTATGTTTGAGTTGTTTGGAAGAAGTATTATGTGATCTGCATTTAAACTATCAATTGCCTTTAAGAAATCTTCTGTAGAAGGATTCATGGTTTGTCCACCTTCTATTATATAGTCAACCTTTAGTGAGTTGAAGACTTCGTTTATACCTTCTCCCATAGAAACAGAAACTATGGCATATTTTTTCTTTATATTACTCTTTCTAGCCTTTTCAACTTCAGCTTCATCGAATAGAGTTTCCTTGTGTTGGTACCTCATATTATCAATCTTTATATCTTGAAGCTGACCAAGTTCTACCGCGTATTCAAGTGCTCTACCAGGATTGTTTGTGTGAACGTGAACTTTTATAACTCCAGTTCCTGCTCCACCTACAACTAGTAGACAATCTCCTAGTGGCATCAATTTATTTTTTAAATCATCTGTATCGTCAATATCTGTTCTTATAACAAATTCTGTGCAGTAACCAAATTCTAAATCTTTGTCGTAGTCGTCAAAAGAAATTTCTTTTTGTTCTTTCTTTTTAAGCTCTTCATCTTCTCCTGCAACTTCGATTACTTCTCCTCTTAGAGCTCTAAGCGCTCCTTCGAAGAGATACACAAGACCTGCTCCACCAGAGTCAACTACTCCTGCCTCTTTCAAAACAGGAAGCTTTTCAGGAGTTCTTTCCAAAGATTCCCTAGCAGCCTTCACAATATCTTCCATAAAATCTAAAATATTGTCATACTTGCTAAAATTTTTCATAGCAAAATCAGCCGTTTCTCTACCTACAGTTAGGATTGTACCTTCAGTAGGTTTCATTACAGCTTTGTAAGTTGTGTCTGATGCAGATTTTAAAGCCTTTGCAAATTCTTTGTTAGTTATAACTTTTTTATCTTTGAGTCCTTCGGCAAAACCTCTTAAAAATTGGGATAAAATTACCCCTGAGTTTCCTCTGGCTCCCATAAGAGAACCACGAGAAGCCGCAAGAGCTACTTCATATACATTATCAGATTGTAGTTCGTTAACCTGCTTTAATGCAGATTTAGATGTAAGACCCATGTTAGTACCAGTGTCCCCGTCAGGAACAGGAAAGACATTAAGGGTATTTACATGGTCCTTGTTCATTAAAAGAAAATTCACCGCGCCATTAATACATGACCTAAGTGAAATATTTTTATTAGTCATACATACCTCTTATTTAATTCTTATTCCTTCAACCATAACCTCAACATTGTAAGGTTCAATACCAGTTAAATCTTTGATATAGAACTTGACATTGTCGATTATATTTTCTCCAACTGTAGATATTCTTACTCCATATTCTAATACTACGTGGATTTCTATCATTAATTTATCGTCTTCAGTTAAAACTTTTATTCCTTTAGAAATATTTTCAAATTTTAGTAGTTCCAAAAGTCCATCAGTTGCACTTTTAGAAGCCATGCCTACTATGCCGTAGGATTTCATAGCGGCCATCCCTGCTATGGTTGCGATTACATTGTTTTCAATTACTACAGCACCTTTTTCACTATTTATGATTGCTGGCATAAGCTCACCTCCAATTACATCTATTATATCAGAATAGTGCCATTTTTATCAACAAATACTATAATCTTGTTACAGGAAGCACTTTTTTAAAATTTTTTCTTCTAATTTTTTCTAAAAAAAGTAGCTACCAATTAGTAGCTACTAAAAAAATAATTTTATTTATCTTCTTCGTCTTCATCTATAATAGTTTGTTCTTCTTCACTATCTGATGAATCATTTTTATTTGATTTAGCCTTACTTCTGATATATTCTTCTACGTCGATACTAGTTCCATCTTCCATCATGATTAGGAATCTATATGAGTTTGAATAAGCTACACCGATCCCTAATACTGCTGCAATCGGTGCTGCAATAGCTGCAACTATGGACGCGGTAAGAGATAGTTGAAGGAGAGTTTCTCCATTCTTTTCAATAAGTAATTTTCTAGCGTTTCCTTTTCTAAAAATTTCTTTTATCGCTTCGATTATATCTTCTACGCTACCTTGTAAATTTCCAATTGTCTTGCTTGCAGACTTAGTAAATTTATCTTGAAAGTCTTTAAATACTTCTTCTGCTTCACTTTCAAATTCACTATCTTTAGGTTCTTTATCACATTTTCTAAATTGTTTTCTTTCCTTAATAAGTTCTATAGCGCGATCCACATCTCCATCTGCATCGATAAGTGCTATTCTTACTGCACTAAATTCTGCTCCAGTCATATTTATAACGTAGTCGATTGCTTCTAATG
>CAMYEJ010000077.1 GCA_947254665.1 uncultured Peptoniphilus sp. | reverse complement strand
TGTTTTTACTTCTCATACCTGCCCTTATAATTTTATTCTTTTCTGGAAATGTTAAGAGACTTTTGTCGGTAAACAAAATTTCATTTATAAATATAGTCCTTGTAATATTTGTAACGATTCTATCATATCCGATAATACTTCTATTAAACGGACTATTTCTAAATGCAATTTCAAAAGTTGTCGAGTTTAACAACTTTTCACAGGATATATTTACAAAATCATCTTTTTCAATTTACTTGTTATTTGCCTGTCTAATACCTTCAATTTGTGAGGAAGTATTCTTTAGGGGGATGATTTTAAATTCTTACGATATCTATGGAAGAAAATTTGCGATACTTCTTAGCAGTTTTATATTTGCTATGAGCCATTTCGATATACAAAACTTTGTGGCGCCATTTCTTCTAGGAATTTTGTTTGCAAATCTTATGGAACTAACTGGTTCTATCTATGCTCCAATCATAAGCCATTTTACCAATAATATTATAGCAATCCTTGTAGCGAAGTTTTTTAACGACAAATTCATCGGCATCTTTTCAAATTCAAACTTAGCTAAATCCATCGGCTCTACAGAAGCTTTTACCGTGGTAGTACTAACTGTCCTCTCTATAATAGGCGTGGTGCTATTAGTAATAATTTTTAAATATATGAGTGGTAAGAGAAATATAAGGCAAAACAGCGAAGTTTTGAAGACACCGAGACGTTCAATAGATGATTTTGAGTGGTTTAGTTCTATTCCAGTGTTCGCAGAGTTTATTCTATACATTATTTACAACTTATCTATTTTTAGGAGGTAGTCATGAGTATTAAAGAAGCGGCAAAACTTATTAAAAATTCCAATGGAGTATTTGCACTTACTGGTGCAGGAATATCTACCGACTCTGGAATCCCAGACTTTAGATCCAACACAGGCTACTATCAAAAGTTTGATCCAGTTACCGCCTTATCGAGAGAAGTTTTAATGTATGAACCAGAGAGATTCTATAGTGAAGGATATGTAATTCTAAAAGATCTTTTCGATAGAAAGCCTAATAAGGGACATTTTGCTCTTGCAAAGATGGAAGATTTGGGATACTTGGATGGAATTATAACTCAAAACATAGACAATCTTCACTTCAAAGCAGGATCTAAAAATATTTTTGAAGTCCACGGAGAAACTAGAGACGTCCACTGCGTTAAATGTGGTGCTGTCTATCCTTTTGAGTACCTGGTTTCAAAGGTAAAAGAGAAAGAAATACCACCAAAATGTGAAAAATGTGGTGGTACAGTAAGACCGAATGTAGTCATGTTTGGAGATAGTATGCCGCTGGATTTTCAAAAGGCATACACTGCTGCAAGTGGAAAGGATACACTTATAGTAGTGGGTTCATCTCTAACGGTAAGTCCTGTCAATTTCTTTCCAGAGATGTTTCCTCATCTAATAATAATAAATAATGATAGGACCCCATTCGATTATAGAGCGGACTTTGTATTCCACGAGAATTCATCGAAGGTACTTTCTGAGATTGTAGAGGAACTAAAAATTGTATAGGGGATTTGCATATATTTATGACGAACTCATGTATGACCTGGACTACGAAGGTTTTGCAGAGTTTATAAAAGAAAAACTAAAGGGGAAAGTATCGGTTCTAGACATGGGATGTGGCACAGGAACGATGATGAAACTACTAGAAGATACTTTTGATATAGATGGATTTGATCTTTCCCCGGATATGCTTGCAATGGCAAGAAATAAGGTGAAGGGAAATCTCTACTGTCTCGATATGAGAAATTTTGATATGCATAAATCCTATGATGCAATCATATCTTCTGGAGATAGCCTAAGCTACATCTTGGATACGGAAGAATTAAAAGATATTTTTAAGAACGTAGCCAATAATTTAAATGAAGACGGAATATTTATTTTTGATTTAAATACATTTTATAAGTTTCAAAACATGGAAGAGGTGTATATAGATGAAACGGAAAATGTATTTTATATTTGGGAAAATTTCTTCGACGAAGAGGAAAGACTCAACTACTACGATATCAATTTCTTTGTAAAAGAAGAAAATGGCACATACAGAAGATTTATAGAAAATCATGTGGAATGTGCCCACGATATTGAAAAGGTTAGAAATTACTTAGAAGAATGTGGTTTTAGAGTAGAACTTTATAATAATTACGGCGATGAAGGAGGTATAGACACAGCTAAACGTGTCACGTTTGTTTGTTATGGGGAAAATTTATAGTACAATTTCGAAGGACAAGACGATTAAGATGAGGTTTGCGGACACAACGGATGTGGTAAATGACGCAAGACTTGCTCATGGTCTTTCAAAGACTGCTGCATGTGCGCTGGGAAGGACACTTACCGCAACATCTATAATGGCATCAACTCTTAAAAACGAAAATGATACCATTACAGCTATAATTTCAGGAGATGGACCTGGTGGAAGGATAGTTGTAACAGGAAAAAATGATGGAAAGATAAAAGGATACGTAGATAACAATGTGGATCTGCCTGCGAGAGAGTCCGATGGCAAGATTGACGTCAGCGGATACATAGGCAAGGGAACATTAAATATCACCATGGACCTTGGAATGAAAGAGCCTTACTCCGGATCAGTACCACTTTTGACATCGGAAATAGGAGATGACTTTGCATACTATCTCTTAAATTCCAACCAAGTTAAATCAGCGGTTGGTCTTGGTGTGCTTGTTGATGTGGACTTGAGCATAAAAGAAGCGGGAGGATTTATCCTAGAACTTATGCCTGACTGTCCAGAAGAAAATATAGAAATAATTGAAAAAAATCTGGCACCGATCAAATCCATAACGGATTTACTTCTCGAATATACTCCAGAAGAAATAATAAAAAAGATTTATGGAGAAATGGAATATGAAATTCTAGAAGTAAAAGATATAGAATTTGGTTGCGACTGTAGCAGAGAAAAGGTTGAGGACTCCATAGCATCAATAGGAGTTCACGAAATAGAAAAGATCATAGAAGAAGATGGTAAAGCTCACGTGGTTTGTCATTTCTGTTCCAAGGAATATGATTTTAACAAAGAAGAATTACAAGAAATACTTAAAAAGGCGGCGAAATAATTGAAAAGTACAAAAAATATAACTATCACAGCTCTATCAGCAGCATTAATTTTCCTATTTACATGGATAAAAGTACCAGGACCAATTGCAGGAGGCTTAGTTCACCTGGGCAATGTTCCATTCTTCGTGGCATCCATAGTATATGGGCCATATGTGGGAGCCATAGCAGGAGCACTTGGCATGGGAATGTTCGATATATTCTCTGGATATTTAGCATGGGCACCAATTACAGTAATCACATGTCTAATCATGGGATACGTACTAGGAAATGTGACCAAAAAATTTAACGTACAAAATCTTTCAATAGGATTTGTACTAATGGTTGTGATAAAGGTGCTAGGATATTACTTCGGCGAAGCAATTATGTATCATTCATTTGTAGCACCATTCGCATCAATTCCTGGAAATGTTGTACAGATACTTCTAAGTGCAGTGGTGGTATTTATAATAATATCTCCAATCAAGAAAGGACTTAAAAATATATAATGCATCAATATAAAGGTAAATTAATTATGCACACAGGCTCCATGTTTTCTGGTAAAACATCTAGTCTGGAAAGAGAAATGAAGAGATTTGCCATTGCGGGATACAAAACCTGTGCATTTAAACCTGCAATGGATACAAGGGATAAAAAGGACAGAATCACTACCCACGACAAGACCTATATAGAAGCGGTGATGGTTGATTCTATAAAAGATATTGTAAAATTTGTAGAAGAAAATCCCGTTGACGTAGTGGGAATAGATGAGATTCAATTCCTCGGTGGTGAAAGAAAAGAGATTTTAGAAGATATAAATAAGCTATTATACGATGGAAAGACTGTCGTAGTGGCAGGGCTTGATATGGACTTCGAAGCCCATCCATTTGAAATTGTAAAAGATCTTATGCCAATCTGCGACTATATCACTAAACATCACGCAGTATGTGTAAAATGTGGTAGCGATGCCTGGGTTTCCCATAGAAAATCAGACGACACCCAAAGGGTCGTAATCGGAGCACAAAACGAATACGAACCAATCTGCAGAAACTGCTACAATCTAATGAAAAAGAATAAAGACGAATAGAAAAGATAGTGGAGACACTATCTTTTTTGTATGGAAGTTTTTTATTTAAAAGTAGAAAAATAAAGTGTAAATAAATATTTTTAATCTTGAATTTATAGATAAAATAAACTTCATGTAAATTCTATTGAAAAAGACTAGACTAATGATTATAATATAAACAAAAGTCGAGGTGATTATATGACTCCAAGGGAGGAAGAAATACTAGCTCTGATTAAAAAGAATCCATCCATCTCACAGAATGAAATGGCGGATCTGCTTAATATATCTAGAAGTTCTGTAGCCACATATATTTCAGCTCTTTCAGAGAAGGGGTATATAGAAGGCAGAGGATATATTCTTGGAAAGCGAAAAAAGATAATGGTAGTAGGCGGTGCCAATGCAGATATTTTATCAGTGCCGTTTAAAAAACTTATTATGAGAGATTCAAATCCTGGTCACATCACAACTTCTCCTGGAGGAGTAGGCAGAAATATTGCAGAAAACTTGGCGAGGCTAGGCTCTACAGTTTCATTCATAGGAGTTGTCGGTTCCGATGCGGAAGCTCAAATGATTGAAAAGTCTCTTATAAATGTAAACTGTGACACCAAGGGTATGATGAGAATCCATGGAAAGAATTCATCCAAGTACTTGGCAATTCATGATGAAAACCACGACATGATCTACGCCGTCGCAGATATGGACATTATGGATTCTTTAAACATAGAATTTTTGAAAACAAAATCTGGAATCATAAAGAGTTTTGACATGTTAGTCATCGATACAAATCTAAGAGAAGACGCTATAGAATATCTGCTTAGTTTGGGAGTTGAGACCATGGTTGAAGCTGTATCTGTAAATAAAGCGATAAAACTTAGAGACCATGTTTCTAAGATTTCAATCCTAAAGGCGAATAAGTATGAAATAGAAGAAATCTCTGGAATCGAAGTTAAGGATGAAAAATCTCTAGAAGAGGCACTTAAATCTCTAATAGATAAGGGAATAAAAGAAATCGTCCTAACTATGGGAGAGGAAGGAGCAATCTACTATTCAGAAGGTAATTTTGTTAAACAAGGCGCCCTTAAGGCGGATATAGTTAATGTTTCTGGAGCAGGAGATGCATTCTGTGCAGGATATGCCCACGCATACTTAAACGGTATGGAGATCAAAGATAGACTATTGTTTGCTGCAAAATGTTCCAAGATTACATTGGAATCAGAAGGAGCAGTATCAGATAAATTAAATATAGAAAGTGTGAGGTAAAAATGAACAAAGAAGTTTTAAAAAAATACGTTGATTACAGCGATGAAGTTAAGAAAGCAATGGAAGAAGGTCGCCCAATAGTTGCCCTTGAATCTACAATTATTTCCCATGGAATGCCATATCCAATGAACTTAGAAACTGCAAAAGCAGTTGAAGAAATCATCAGAAAAGAAGGAGCAACTCCAGCTACAACAGCTATAATAAATGGAAGAATCAAGGTAGGTCTTTCAGAAGAAGAACTTAAATTTATGGCTACTTCAAAAGAAATCATCAAGTGTTCCAGAAGAGACTATCCATACATCGTTGCAAATAAATTAAACGGAGGTACAACTGTTGCATCTACCATCATCACCTGTGCAATCGCAGGAATAAAAGTATTTGTAACAGGAGGAATCGGTGGAGTTCACAGAGGAGCAGAAAAGACATTCGATATTTCTAGAGACTTACAAGAACTTGCAAACAACGAAGTATTAGTAGTTTGTGCAGGAGCAAAATCAATTCTAGACATCGGACTTACACTAGAATATCTAGAAACATTTGGAGTGCCAGTTTTAGGAATGAGAACAGAAGAAATGCCAGCTTTCTTCACAAGAAGATCAGGATTTAAACTAGACTACGAAGTTAAATCAGAAGAAGAAGCAGCAAACATTGCAAGTACAAAATGGGAGCTTGGACTTAATGGCGGAATCGTAGTTGCAAATCCAATTCCAGAAGAATCACAAATGGACGAAGATAAAATAAATACTGCAATTAAAGAAGCACTAGCTGAAGCAGAAGAAAATGGAATCCACGGCAAAGAAACTACACCATTTTTACTACAAAAAGTTTTGGAAGCAACAGAAGGTAAATCACTAGAAGCAAACATCGCCCTAGTAAAACACAATGCAGAAGTAGGAGCTAAGATAGCAGTAGCTATGAATAAGTAAATATAAAAAAATTAACCATAGATAGAAATTGTGGTGACCCCATAAAGTTGGACCTAATATCAGGGCCGGTAGTTTACTAGTTCTGGTATTATTTTATTACTTTCCACCCCTAGGGGTGGAAA
>CAMYEJ010000076.1 GCA_947254665.1 uncultured Peptoniphilus sp. | reverse complement strand
ATATACGAAAATTTGTATTGAGGTGATTTCATGAATACAGAAAATAGATCAAATATTCTTAAACAATATGAAGGTATCGCTAATTTTTTAGCTACTACTTTAGGAAAAAACGTTGAGATTGCTCTTCTTGATTATAATGAAGGAAAGAGCAAGATAATCTACTTAATAAATGGTGAACTAAGCGGAAGAAAAATAGGCGATGAGTATTCCGGTTTTAGCCTTAGAAAGATAATAAAGACTGATTACAAAACTACAGACTACGTTTCCAACTACATAGTTATGAACGAAGTAAGTCACAGAGTTTTTAGAGCTTCTACATACTACATTAAGGATGAAGGAGAGCTAATCGGCATGTTAAACATCCACTATGATCTAACTAAGTTCTTAGAGTTTAGAGAATTCTATGAAAATGAACTTCTTTTCGGTGTTGATGAAAGCAAATCTGAACCTAAGGAGTTCTTCACAGAATCCATCGATTTAATAGTGGAAAATATGATTAAAAATGTATTTGTACACTGGGATAGAAGCGTCCCTACAAGCAAAATTCTAGAGCCAGCAAATCCAATTAGACAGCTCTACGAACTAGGCGTGTTCAAATTTAAAGGCGCAATCAATAGGGTAGCTGAACTTCTTGATATATCTAACCAAACCGTTTATAGATATATAAAGGAAATAGAAGAAAGCGAGAAATAATATTTTTTAAGTTTTGATCTCTAGAAATCCCATTTGGGAAACATAAAATTTTAGAGGTGAAAATAATGGGAAAAAGAATTGTACTTGCCCTTGGAGGAAATGCTTTGGGCAACTCTCCAGAAGAACAAAAAGAAGCTGTAAAGATAACTGCTGAATCAATAGTAGATCTTATAGATGCTGGTAACGAAGTGGTAATCGCCCATGGAAATGGACCTCAAGTAGGTATGATTAACCTTGCAATGACTACCGCCAACGAATCAGAACATCAAACTCCAGCCATGCCATTTCCAGAATGTGGAGCAATGAGTCAAGGATACATTGGATTCCACCTTCAAAATGCAATTGAAAATACGCTTGCTAAAAGAAATATAAATAAAAGCGTGGTAACACTTGTGACCCAAGTGCTTGTTGATAAAAATGACAAGGCATTTAAAAATCCTACCAAACCAATCGGATCTTTTTATTCAAAAGAAGAATCAGACAAAATTGCGTTAGAAAAAGGATATACATTTAAAGAAGATGCTGGTCGTGGATATAGAAGAGTTGTAGCTTCACCGAAGCCAGTGGATATAGTTGAAAAAGAATCCATAAAAGCGATACTTGCCGCACACCAAGTTGTAATCGCTGGCGGCGGCGGGGGAATCCCTGTTATAAAGACAAAAGCGGGCTTAGAAGGTGTGGATGCGGTAATAGACAAGGATTTCACATCAGCTAAGATAGCTGATCTTGTAGATGCAGATGTGCTCGTAATCTTAACGGCAGTTGAAAAAGTAGCAATTAAATTTGGAAAGCCAGATGAGAAATGGTTAGAATCAATGACCATAAAAGAATGTGAAAAGTATATTGCAGATGGAGAATTTGCACCAGGCTCAATGCTTCCAAAGGTAGAAGCTGCCATGGAATTTGTTAATTCAAAAGAAGGAAGACAGTCACTAATCACTTCACTTGAAGCTGCAAAGGACGGATTAGCAGGCAATACAGGTACAAAAATTATAAGATAAATAACAAAAATGAAGTGCTTCCATATAGGAGGCACTTTTTTAATCAAAATATTTCTATGTTATAATTAGAATAAGTATTTACTAAAATAGTAGGAGGATTTATTTGAAAAACAATAATGAAAATAAAAATAGAGAAAAAAATAATAAAAGAATAGAGCCTTGGTTTGTGGGATCTGTTCTTATGAGTCTTGGATTTATCGTTCTAGTTTGTTTTTCTTTGGCGAAAGAAGTGGATATGAAAGGCCCGGTGGCGATGTATGCACTGTTTTTATCAGGAGATAGGGGAGCAAACTTCTTCGACGAAAGCCAAGGAAAAGTTATGAGGTACTTAAATCTTTTTATGGCAATCGGTGGTGTAATAATAGCAATTGCAAACTTAATAGAAATACTTAGGGGATGAAAATCCTCTTTTTTATTTTTTTGAAAGAATATGAGGATATTTAACCTAGTCCTTGCAGGCGAAATCATCCAAGCCTAACCCCGTCAGGTTGACTAACTTTCTTATACCTTTTTAACAGAGACTTTGACTATTGAAGCAAAATTCTTCCGCTACGTGGAGACTATCGTCTTATAGGAAATAAAAATCATAAAAAATATTTTTTAATTATATTGACAACTGTATGGTGTGTTATATAATAAGTAATACAGAGGTGGGTTATGATTTATAAGATTGATACTACTAAAGATACTCCGATCTACATTCAAATTCGGAATATGTTTGTGAATCTTATCGCTTATGGCGAGCTGAAAAGAGGCGATCCTATTCCTTCCGTTAGAAGTCTTGCCAGTGATTTAAATTTAAATATTATGACGGTACAGAAGGCTTATACCCTTCTAAAAGACGAGGGATTTATCGAGGTGGACAGGAGTGTCGGCTCTCGAATTTATTCTGAAGCTTCTCTTAAGTGTGAGGCTTACGAAGATAATTTACAAAATTTATTTAAAGAGGCTATTGCCCGCGGTTATTCCAAGGACGAAGTGGAGGTGATTCTCGATGGTATTTACGATAATTTTAATGGCTAACACCTATTTTATTTCAATTGTTGCGTATTTTTCTCAAAAGAGAAATTTGCGCTACGAAAATGGCTATGTCCTCGCGACTACCATGTCCTATGCACAGTTTCAGTCCGATGAGGTACAGGAGATTTTGAATCATGAAAAAGAGATGCGAAAGAAGATTTGTTTAATTTCTCTGATCTTTCCTCTTCTCATGTTCGTGACCAAGTCTGAAGCGTTTATTATGTATATCTTCATCGTTTCTGTGATGGGTGTCTCCATGGGGATGGGCTACTCAACCTATCTTTCCATGAGAAAGTTAAGGGCCCTTAAGAAATCTTGGAATGTGGACGATGTAAAGGTGCTTTTTGTAGACGTGGTAGCAAATATGGAGATTGAAAAGGCGAAGATTTCTAAATATTTTTACATCTTGCCGATTATTTTGCTACTGCCTTCTCTTTTGAAGTTTAAAATCAACACTCTTGCTTTTACCATCATCATCACTGGATTTATCAATGTGCTTCTACTTCTCTTCTTTGGTTTTATTTTGCGAAGGAGGGGAAACACGGTTTACACTTCAGATAGAGAGGAAAATATTCGAAGAAATCTACGAGCAAAGGTCTATCCTGAAAGGGTTGCAATCATCCTTGCTACGATTTTTGCTATGATAACTTCTGTGCTGGTACTTGCCTCAGATGATTTCATAGAAGGGAAGTTCATCCTTTTGTACTTGGTTGCGGAGATGATGGTATTGCTTAGCTACACCATCTACCTTGTGAAGTCGGAGCAGAAGATTGACGAGGAGTTTATCTCTTCTGAAGATGATTTCTACGATCTTTTCGGCTACAACAATCCAAATGATCCGAGAATTCTCGTGCCTTCCAAGCTAAATATCGGAAATATGGAAATAAATCGTGGCAACAAGGCAGGCAAGATAATCTACTTAGTTTTTACGATTTTAATCATAGCACTTTTACTTTCTGTGGGATATTTCTTAACTCCTTCAACCTATAATTATGATTTTAGAGGAGACAGGTTGGAGATCCACGCGAAGGTTTATAGTGACAAAATTAATTTTTCTGATGTGGAAGATTTGGAACTTCTCGACGAGTTTCCAAAGGTTGATATCATTAGAACCAACGGCGCCGCAATAGGCTCTCAAGGCTATGGCAATTTTGAGATGAAGGGTATCGGTCCTGTGAGACTTTATATTTACAGAAACGTGGACAAGGTCATCCACATGAAGACCAAGAATAAAAATTTCTATTTCAATTTGGAAAATGATGAAAAGACGATTGAACTTTATAATAAAATTAAGACTAATTTAGGAGAATAATATGCTTGAAATTAAAAATTTAACTAAAAAATTCGGAGACAAGGTGGCGGTTAACGGCATCGACCTATCTGTAAAATCTGGTGAAATCTACGGATTCCTCGGCCCCAACGGCGCTGGTAAGACCACGACGATTAAGATGATTGTGGGCATGCTTATGCCGGATGGGGGAAGTATATCTGTGGATGGAATCGACGCAATAAATGACGATGTGGAAGCGAAAAGACAGATTGCATACGTGCCGGACAGTCCAGAAATCTACGACATTATGACTGGAAGACAGTACCTAAACTTCATCGCAGACGTGTTTGAACTAAGCGACGAAGAGAGAAATAAACAGATCGATAGATACGCGGAAGTCTTTGAGATGAAGGAAAATCTCGATGTGATGATTGCAGGATACTCCCACGGTATGAAACAAAAGATTGTCATCATGGGGGCGTTAATTCACAGTCCAAAACTTTTGATCTTAGACGAACCGATGGTTGGGCTCGATGCGAAATCTTCTTTTAGATTAAAGGAAATCATGAGAGCCTTGGCAGATGAGGGCAGGACTGTATTTTTCTCCACCCACGTCATGGAAGTGGCAGAAAATCTCTGCGACAGAATCGGCATCATAAATAAGGGCAAGATTATCGCTGTGGGAACACTTGATGAAATCAAAGCTGCAGCAAAAGATACAGGCAGCTTGGAAAAAATATTCTTGGAGCTAACAGATGACAGAGCTTAAAACATTATTAAAGAAGGATTTTAAAAGCTTCACCTACAGAATTTTCAATTTGAGGACCAACGATGGCAAAGGGAAAAGAAAGAGAATTTTAAATATATTTTTATCTCTGATTTTAACCATCTACATCATAGGACTTTTCGGAGTGGTTGCACTCTCTGCCATCACGGAAATCGCTAGGACTGAAGCGGGATACATGGTAATGATTCAACTCTTCCTTGGTATGGGAATATTCTTATTGATATTTTACATGGTGGCATTTATGTCGGCGATCTTCTACTCAAACGAGGTGAAGATGCTCATGACCTTGCCAATTAAAAGGGACAACATCCTATTTTCAAAGGCGCTATCCATGGGAATCATCTTCTACATCATATTTGGAATATACGCATGTTTCGTCTACATTCCTTATGCCAATGCTGGATTTAACGACGTGGCGAAGATCCTGCCGGTCATTATGCTTGTGATAGGTTCTGTGAACTTTGAAATAGCGGTCATCACAATAGTTGTGTCAGTTCTCATGAGGTATTTAAACCAATTTAGAAGTACCAAGTATGTATTTCAAATCGTTGGATTTACGATTCTAATGGGATTTTCCATAGGAATTCAATTCTTTATAAACAGTGCAGTTACAAAGAATCTTGCAGTTTCTGGCGGAATAGAAAAAGTTGCAAAATGGGTGCCACAGATTTTCTTTTTGAAGGTAATACTTGAAAAGAATATAGTTGTGTCAGTGCTTGTGGGATTTGTTGCCCTATTGCTTGGAAGTGGAATTCTATATATATTTTCAAAAGTATCAACTGGATTTGTATTCAAGGCGATTAATCTTGAAAACTCAAAAGATTCTCACAAGAAGCATGTAAAGGCAAGGGCAAATTCAAGCCAAAGTGTTGCGAAGACCTTGATGAAGAGAGATCTATTAAATATTGTGAAAACTCCCGTATTTCTATTCAATGTAGGAATTGGCGGACTTATTTTAGCAGTGTTTGTGATATTCTTCCTATTTAGCAGTTCAAAAACTTTAGGAATAACCCCAAGTTATGGAGTTGTATCAGAGCTTATCGGCTCATCATTTTCATCTCCAATGGAAGAAGTAATCTTCGCAGCGGCAGCATTCTTCTTAGCTGGAGCAATTGTGAGCGTATCAAGCAACACAGCACTTACCAGTTTTACGAGGGAAGGGGAAAAGATTTGGCTGACACAAACCTTGCCAATCTCTGCGAAAGAACAGGTGAGAGGAAGAGTTGCAGCATCAATATTGCTACAAAGTGTAAACACAATCCCAACTGCATTAATAGCATTATTCTTGGTGGGATTTAGACCAATGTTTATTATCGGAGCCTTAATAGGACTAGGGGTTGCTATGTTTTTCATAGCGGCGTTGGCGATGCTTGTAGGATCATTTAAACCGAAACTCGATTGGGACAACCCACAACAAGCAGTTAAGAGAAACGGAACTGTAATGGTATTTAATCTTGGATTTCTCGGATATATATTTTTGGCAAAATTCATTATATTTAATATATTGCCGAAGTATATGAACTTGGAATCATTGGGCGGACCGCTGAAGATCGTGGCTGTGGTACTTGTGGTGCACTTGGTAGCAGCGACTATTATGTATAGAGTCGCACCGATTGTGGTTAATAAAAGAATGAGGATGTATAATTAAATTTTTGCTAAAAATGTTTTTACAAAAAAATGAATATTATAAATTATAGCAGCGAAAGGCTGCTATTTTTTATGAGAACCTAATAATCTATCGGCATATTTTTTACTCAACAATAAAT
>CAMYEJ010000075.1 GCA_947254665.1 uncultured Peptoniphilus sp. | reverse complement strand
CTATTTGAGACTTTCTAAATTTCTAAACTCTCCAGGATTTACTTTCATAAATTTTATAAAGTTACGAGAAAATGTCTTGCTAGAGTTGTATCCAACTTCCAAAGCTATTTCTATAATCGGTTTTTCTGTCTCTATTAAAAGTTCAGCAGCTTTCTTAATCCTAAGGCTATTTAAAAAGTTTGAGAAGTTCATCTCAACAAGGTAGGAGAGTGCTTCATTTATAGCTGGAGGAGTAAGATCAAACATCTTAGAAATGTTTCCGATGTGTAGATTTTTTGCATAATTTTTATAGATGTATTTAACCATGTTTCCGGTGCTTTCATCGTGCTTAATATGGGTTATATTATTTATATTTTGATAAGAATCTTTAAATTTTTTGGTTCCGATACCCTTTTGATCTTTAAACACTCTTGAAAGGTGAGCAGCGTCTGTGTAATTTAAAATATCTGCAATCTCATCCAAAGTTAAATCTGTATAGAGTAAAAAGTAGATTACTTTATTTAACTTCATCTCTTGAAGAAGATCATAGAACCCAAGGCCAGTTAAAGAATATATATATCTAGAGATGGATGATTCACTCATACAGAATATTTTGCTCATCTCTTCCAATGTAATCTTTCTCTTTGAATTGAGATACATGTATTGGAAAATTTCTTCTGATGGAAGTGGTGAATAGTCTTTGTGTTCGTGTTTCTTTTCAGGAATATTTCTAAGGTATAACACTATTAACTCTGCAAGTTTTGAAACTATGTAGATAGAGGAGTATTCCGCATGTTCAGAAACTACCATGGAACGTATACCTACTTCATCTCTTATATCTTCAAATATGGTTCTTATCTTTTTAAGTTCAATTTCATTTGGAACTACAAAGTTATTATTATAAAGAAGAGAAATCATATCTATATTTTCGTTGCTGACATTTAAAGTTTTCTTTATTACTTCGTTTAAAACTTCAAATGAATAGACTAATAAGTAGTAGCTAAGTGGTTTTGTAATCTCTACAATTTCAGAAATTTGCCAAGGTAGTAGTGCGATTATGATGCCCGGGCGAAGGTCAAACTCTCTATCTAGAACTTTTATCTTTCCTTCACCTTCCAATATATATAAAAACCTAGATTCTTTATGTAAGAGTGGAGTAGTTTTTGTGTAGTCAACTTCTACGTCGAAACTTATAATATCTCCTTCTCTATCTTGTCTATTAAATGTTTTTTGAATTTCGATTTTTCTATTCTTATTCATCGTAACCTCCAAAATAATTATAACATACTAAGTAGCTCTCTAAGGAATATAAAATAGTAGGTATAATTTAAAATTTATTATGAAATAGGAAATATTTTCCACGTATAATCAATTTAAAACAAAAATAATAAATGAAAATGTCCTTTCGGATATATATGATTATTGTAAAATGTAGATGTAGAGATACGTTAAAAATTTTTAAAATAAAAGGAGAGTTACTATGCCAAAGAATTTTAGAGGTAAGAATTACTTAAAACTTATTGATTATACAACTGAAGATATGAGATATCTTCTTGATCTTGCAAAAGAATTTAAATCACTTAAAAGAGCCGGCGTTCCACATAAATACCTAGAAGGAAAAAACATCGTTTTATTATTTGAAAAGACTTCAACTAGAACTCGTTGTTCATTCGAAGTTGCAGGTTATGACCTAGGAATGGGAGTTACTTACCTAGATCCACAAGGTTCTCAAATGGGACATAAAGAATCTATAAAGGATACCGCAAGAGTACTTGGAAGAATGTATGACGGTATCGAATACAGAGGATTTAAACAATCAGTAGTTGAAGAACTTGCAGAATATGCAGGAGTTCCAGTATGGAATGGTCTTACTGATGAATGGCATCCAACACAAATGCTTGCTGACCTTTTAACTATCGAAGAACACTTCGGACATTTAAAAGGACTTAAATTTGTATACATGGGAGATGCTAGAAACAACGTAGCAAACTCTCTTATGATCGCTTGTGCTAAAATGGGTATAAACTTCGTTGCATGTGCACCAGAAGAACTATTCCCAGAAGCACATCTAGTTGAAATGGCTAGAGAAATTGCAAAAGAAAACTTCTGCACAGTAGAACTTATCTCTGATGTAAAAGAAGGAACTAAGAATGCAGACGTTCTATACACTGATATCTGGGTATCAATGGGTGAGCCAGCTGAAATCTGGAAGCACAGAATCGATCTTCTTCACAAATATCAAATCAATAAAGAAGTTATGAACAATGCAAACGAAAAAGCAATCTTCTTACACTGCCTACCTTCTTTCCACGACACTGAAACAAAAGTTGGTAAAGATATCGAAGAAAAATTTGGTCTAAAGGAAATGGAAGTTTCAAACGAAGTATTTGAATCTAGACAATCTCTTGTATTTGACCAAGCAGAAAATAGAATGCACACAATCAAAGCTATCGTGTACGCAACTCTTTGCTAATAAATCCTTCCACTTGGAAGGATACATAATAATTTAATTTAAAGATACTAAAGAACTATCTTTATAATTAAAAACTATTTTGTAAATGGGTAAAATCATATAAAATTTCCGGCTTCGAAGTAAAGCCGGTCTTTTTCTTAATAGTATTAATTTACAACGTTAATTTATAACGTCAAGGAGGAAATTTGGAAAAGAATAAAAATAAATCCCTATTTAAAAATGAAGTTGGCTTAGAGGCAATAATATTTATTGCAGCATTCATGGCTTTCTTCTGCTACATGGGAAGCATTATGGGCGGCACCAATATGATTAAGACTATGATGGCAACAGGATTTGATCTACTCATAAATGTATGTTTGTACTTGATGGCGGTTGCTGTTTTAGCAGGTGGTGTCAGTGGTCTATTTTCAGAATTTGGAGTTATTGCACTGATAAATAAAGTTCTTTCAAAAGTAATGGGACCACTTTATGATCTACCGGGAGCAAGTTCTCTAGGAATGTTAAACTGTTACATGTCTGACAATCCAGCAATACTTACTCTTGCTCACGATGACAACTTCAGACAATATTTTAAAAAGTATCAAATGCCAGCTCTTACAAATTTAGGAACTGCATTCGGAATGGGTCTAATCGTAACTACAACTATGATGGGTTTAAAAGTTGAAGGAGCTATAACAGCAGCTATTGTAGGAAATGCTGGGGCGATTATAGGCTCTATAGTTTCTGTAAGACTCATGATGAGACATACAAAGAAATATTATGGAACAGTAGACAAGGTTGAAACCACTCTTTCTGATCCGATTCCTGAAGGAATGAGAAGGGTAAGAGAAGGTAGTATTGGTTCAAGATTTATCCAATCCCTACTTGATGGTGGTAAAGTTGGAGTGGACATGGGAGTTTCAATCATTCCTGGTGTAGTTTTGATCTGTACACTTGTTATTATGCTTACCAATGGAATTGGAGAAGCTGGCGTGTACAATGGTTCAGCAAACCAAGGTATTGCTATTCTTCCTGTTATCGGAGATAAGTTAAGCATAATTTTAAAACCGCTATTTGGTTTTTCAAGTCCACAAGCTATTGCGGTTCCAATTACGGCTCTTGGAAGTTCCGGAGCTGCTATCGGAATGGTATCTGAAATGGTTAACAAAAATCTTGTAACACCTAATGACATCGCAGTATTTACTTCTATATGTATGTGTTGGAGTGGATATCTATCTACTCACATCGCAATGATGGATGCTCTTGGAACAAAAGAAATGACAGGTAATGCCATACTATGCCACACTATTGGTGGAATTTGTGCAGGAATCGCATCACATTTAATAATGTTGATCTTTTAGTTATAGGGGGCAGTTGCTCCCTTATTTTTTTGAGGTGATTATATGAATCCAGAAAAATTTTCAAGACAGGTTATAAATATCTTTAAAGATGCACAGAATTTAGCTGTGAGATATGAAAATGCAGAGATAACAGATCTTCATCTTTCCCTTGCAATACTTCGTACCAATGGTCTTTCTCTTTTGGAAACACTTCTTGAAATGGGTGTGGATTTAAAAGAATATGAAAATAGAGTCGTAGAAGCTATTGAGAAGCTTAGAAGTTCAAAAGGTTTGACGAAACTTTATTACTCTCGTCCATACCAAAGGATAATCGTAAACTCTGAAGAAATTTCTAGAAATCAATATGAATCTTTTGTAAATGTAAATTCACTATACCTTGCCATACTTAGGGAAGATAAGACCGTTTCAAAGGAGATTGCTAATAGTTATGGACTAACCTATGAGGTTATGAAATCTAAATTCCTAGAGGAATTTACGAAGAAGAAACTTGGGAACATTTCATCAGAAAATTTAAAATATCTTCTAAAGTTCGGAAGAAATCTCACTGAGGAAGCAAAAGAAGGAAAGATTGATCCAATCATCGGTAGAGATGAAGAGACTTCAAATGTCATAAGAGTTCTTTCTAGAAGAATAAAAAATAATCCAGTTTTAATCGGTGAAGCCGGTGTCGGCAAAACTGCTGTGGTAGAAGGTCTTGTTTTAAGAATTGCATCTGGAGATGTACCGAAAACTTTAAGAGATAAGGTTGTGTTCTCTCTCGATATGGCTTCTGTCCTTGCGGGGGCGAAATTTCGAGGTGATTTTGAAGAGAGATTAAAAAAAGTTTTGGACATAGTTAAATTTTCCGACGGACAAATAATTTTATTTATAGATGAACTTCATAATATCATTGGAAGTGGAACCAATGGAGCAATGGATACTTCAAATATTTTAAAACCTATGCTTGCAAGGGGAGAGATCCTAACCATTGGTGCTACAACTACGAGAGAGTATAGAAAATATATTGAAACAGACTCTGCACTAGAAAGAAGATTTCAAAAGATTTTAATTGAAGAGCCTTCAGAAGATGGAGCCATTTCAATTCTAAGGGGAATTAAAAAGAAGTACGAAGCCCATCACAAGTTAAACATCAAAGATTCAGCAATAGTATCTGCTGTTAAACTTTCCAATAGATATATTAACGACAGATATCTTCCGGATAAAGCAATAGACCTAATAGATGAAGCGAGCTCCATGGTTAGGATGGAAATAGATTCAGTTCCTCAGGAGATAGATGAATTAAATCGTGAACTCATAAGACTTGAGACGGAAAAAGTCGACCTAGAGATAGAAAAAGATATAAGAAGTAGCAATAGACTACAAAAGCTAGAAGAAGAAATCAAAGAAAAAAGAGAAACCTACAATGAGAAGAAAGAACTTTGGAAGAAAGAACTTGAAAGACTAGATGATATTTCTAAAGAAACTTCCAGCTTGGAACTTTTAAATAAAAATATTGAATCTGCAAAAGAGGCACATGATTTTGAAAAATTAAAACAGTTCTCAGTAGAATTTGACACAAGGAAGAGACATCTTGAAGAGCTTAAAAGCACTAAGCCTTACTATCCAATTAAAGATGAAGTTACAGAATCAGAAATTTTAGAAGTACTATCTAAAAGCACAGGAATTTCTATAACCACATTAAATAAAAAAGAATCCGAAAAGATTAAATCACTTAAATCCGAAATAGAGAGAACCTTCATCGGGCAAGAAAGTGCTGTAAATGAAGTAGTAAATTCAGTTATAAGAGCAAAATCCGGTCTATTTAAGAGAAATAAACCTATTTCATATTTAATTTCTGGACCGAGGGGAACGGGCAAGACCTACCTAGCGGAAGTGCTTTCAGAAAAATTATACGAAGAAAGCGGTTCAGTTTTAAGTTTTGAAATGAGTGAGTACACTGATAAAAGTTCCGTTACAAAACTTATAGGAGCTCCCCCAGGATATGTAGGACATGAACTTGGAGGAATCTTAACCGAAACTATAAGGACAAAACCTTATTCAATACTATTATTTGAAGATATTGAACTTGCAAATGCAGAAGTCCTAGGAATTATTTACCAAATCATCGACGAAGGAAAAATAAGAGATAATAAGGGAAGATCCATAGATTTTAAAAACACAATCGTATTTTTAACTACTAGAGAAGAACCAAATCCAGAAGCTATGAGTCATGTTGACGATACTCTAACCCTATCAGAATTTAATTTAGAAGAACTTGCAAAGATATTGGAACTTAGACTAAACGAAATTAAACTTGAACTAGAAGACCAAGCGATATTTTTGGAATGGAATCTAAATTTAAAAGATATAATAAAGAGATTTGGAATAAAATCTACAAAAGATATCCAAAGAAGTATCGAAGAAATACTCATGACTGAAATAGCAAATCTATCCTTGGATGGAAATATAAAACAGGGAAGCACAATTTTGGTACAATCGGACTTTACAGTTACTATAAAATAAAAATAAGCGACTAGAGTATATCTTTAGTCGCTTTTTAAGTGCAATTTTAATTTTGATTATAGAAATCTTTTTCTTTTTTTTCTTTTTCGTATTCATTATCGTGAAAAAGCAGAATAAATGGAAAGAAAAATCCCAGTCCCATAAATAGTTTTGAAAATGTAAGCACTGATAGAGGAGTGTTTTCAACAAGATCATAGAGATGGTTCCAGGACCAAGGAAATAAAATATAGCAAATGACAATATAGATTGAAATGACTAAGTATATTCCCGCGAATGGATCAACTTTAAAAAACTCTGTCATCAAAAAATAATATGCAAGTAAGTATACTAAACCTACAAAGTAAGATAG
>CAMYEJ010000074.1 GCA_947254665.1 uncultured Peptoniphilus sp. | reverse complement strand
TGTAAGTGTTTGTTACTGTTAGTCCTTCTACTTTTGACTCGTAGTTTGCTGGAACATTTAGTTCTTTTGCATAGTATTCAAATTCACGGCCGCTTGGATCGTATTTTGCTAATGGGATTCCATCTTCTTTTGCTTTAAATTCTTGTGATGAATTTTGTCCTTCTGTTGTTGTGAATTTGTTTACTTTTTCATCTATTGCAGTTCCATCAGCGTTTTGACCTTTTCTCCAAAGTTCAATTTCTGTTGCTGGTTTTGTACCGCCCTCCCATACTTTGTTTACTTTTATTGTTACGTTTGTTGGGTCTGTAGGTGTTCCACCTGTGTTTGTGTTGGTTACGATTATTGTTTTTTCTGCTTCGCCAGCTTTTAGGGTTGCTTTTCCGTTTTCTGGGTCATAACTTGAATCGAATCCATGGGTTTTTGTTTCTTTTACTGTGTATTCTCCATAGTATAGGTTCGTCAGTTCTTTTGCTTCGCCAGCTGCTAATTCAAATGTTGTTTTGTAGTTGTATGGTCCTGTAACTTCAAAGCTAAACTTCATTGGTTCGCTTGCTGTTCTTAAAGCTTTCATTTGATTAGCTTCAGCTTCGTTTTTAAGAACTTTCTTTATTGTTAGTTTTCCAAGTCCATCGTTAGCTGTTTTTACTGTGTTAGTGATTGATTTTGCTTTATCATCAAATTTGCCTAACTTCCAGTTGTCGTTGTTGACATCTCCCGGATTCTTAAGGCTTTCTTCTACATAGAATGTATACTCATCACCTGCTGCATTTGTAGTTTCTAAGCCTGTCCAAGTTGCAGTTGTTTTGCTTCCGTCTATTTCTATAACTTCTGCTCCCGGTACCTGTTCACCTTCTGCATTTCCAACTCTTCGCAACAACTCAAAATTCATAGTTGGTCTTGTTACTTTTTCATCTCCAGACCATACTTTTGTGGCTGTAAATGTACCATTATTCGGTATTTCATAAGTGTTGGTAATTGCATTGCCATGCTGACTTACTTTATAGATATGATTATTTACTGTTATCTTGTTATTCGCACCTACGTCTGCTTCCTTTACTGTATATTCTATTGGCAAATGTGTCGTTGCATTAATAGCCTGTACAGTCCAAGTATAGGTAAAGCTGTTTGCTGTACCGCTTGATGGTGCAATTGTCGGAGTTACACCATCAACCTTTTTTCCATCTGCATATAATTCAAATACCGGTGCGGTATGATCTTTATCCGGTCCATTTTTCCAAGTTTTAGTAGCTGTTACATTTACTGTTGCACTCGAATTGTAGACATTAGTAAAGTCAATAATCTGTCCTTTTCCTCCTCCTGCAATTACTTTATATAGGGTTATTTCCACTTCTTTGCCTTGTTCTCCTACTTTCGGAGCATATGGCGATATACTTGCTAAATCTTTTTCTGTCACTATATAGGTTGTAAATCTCATCATGTGAGGAATTGTTACTGTTTGATTCATTCCTACCGGTTGATCCCAGTCATGTTGCTTTTCCATTCCCGGAACTACTCCTTTTTTCCTCTTCAAATTAATTGTAAAGGTTGGAGGAGTTTGTCTGCTCATTCCCCTAGATTGCTCTACAATCTTATGGACACTGATCTTAGCTCTGGCCTCTTCTTCTTCCCAATTTTTAAAGGTAACGTTCAGTCTTTCCCCTGCTGTTCCGTCGGATATTGAACCCGTAATAGATTTACCTATACCGTCGCTTGCCGGTGCATCACCGGTTGTCGTTGATAAATCACCATTTGCCGTTACCTCAAATTTATTATAATAGGTCGTAACATTAAAATTTAATGGATTTTCATTATTTTCATCATATACCTTTGCAGTACTAAGCTCATATACACGATAAGCTTCATTTTTATTCGGATTATGAATGATTTTTCGTTCGCCGGGTCTTAGACTGATAGTTTCGTGGTAAGTATATCCACTTCCGTTGACTTTTTCCACCTTAAATTGGAATTCACGCTTATCTGAATCCACTGCCGCTCCACCTGCATTGTTTGTAACAACCTTATTCAATACAAACAGTTTAGGTGTTACTTTAGTTTCAGG
Organism: uncultured Peptoniphilus sp.; assembly: GCA_947254665.1. Classification (GTDB taxonomy): domain Bacteria; phylum Bacillota; class Clostridia; order Tissierellales; family Peptoniphilaceae; genus Peptoniphilus_B. The sequence goes on along the minus strand of CAMYEJ010000074.1, from coordinate 4,712 downwards.
AAAATCTGTTGTTTGTGGATTCCCATTCCGGTCTGTATAGGTCATAGAGATTTGACCTAACGGATTAATTCCATTTTCAGGACTGTTATTTTTTAAAATATCATCATTTATTGTCACGGTATATGTTATATACTCATACTTTAATGACGGATCATCTTCATCAAATACTGTGGCTACTGTTGCCATTGTCCATTTCGGCTTTCCATCAACTATTGTAATTTCTGAGCCTGGTGAGTGCTCTGCTGTTGCGGGATTAAAATCATCCGGCAACTGAAAGCCTGTGTTAAAGTTAACATTTACTGTTGCTTGATTTACAGTTTTTAGTATTTGTGCTGCTATTTGTTTAAATACAGGAGTTAGTTGGTTTACATCTGTTACCTCTGTAAAATCTCCGGGAGCAGATGCCATATCACGAAGAACCCCGCTTCCCGTTGCATCTGTTTGTAATCCAACTGTAAATACACGCATATTGGCGGCTTTGGCAAAGCCGGATTCGGCAATGGCGCAGTTTCCGCTGTTGTAATAATGATATTCGTAGATTGGGAAAAGGAATCCACCCTTATACACACTTTCATATTCTTCCCACATACTGCTGCCTGCTCCAGTAGCTGACTCGTTGTATAAAAATTCATTTTCCGGCACATTCGTACCAGTCTGTTTTTCATAGGTATGACTTCCCGGTCCTCCATCAATCAAATAATTATTTGGATCAGATATTTGGTAATTGAATGTCGGCACACCATCTGACAGCACGACCATATATTTCTTATCTGCACCGGATTTGGCAAGCATTGTTCTGGCTTGCTTTACTCCGGCTTGAGTAAAGGTTCCGCCTTTAGCTGATAAAGCATTAATCTTACTATGCAATTCGTCTTTATTGTTTGTAAAATCTGATACAATGCTAACATTTGCAGCAAAACGCACAATACCTATTTGTGTACTTTGTGAGCCGTCTAACACATTGTCAACAAAGGCATTAGCGGCGTCTTTTGCACCCTCTATACGATTATCGTCGTTCATACTGCCTGATGTATCTATGACCAGTACAATCTTAGAGGTTTTTACAGAATCCCTTGCCGCTACAAGCATCTTTACTGTCCACTTGTTAGCTATATTTGGGTCTTCTTCCACAACCGGCTTATATGCCTTTACAGAACCCGCATTTACTAAATCAGAATCAAGTGTTCCGCCGGGTTTAATTAAATCTTTAACCCATTGAGGCGCTGATGATCCTCTATTTCCGGCATTTCTAATCATATTACCTGAAACTTTAAATATTTTAGTTTTTCCAAATGATCCATAGTTAATCGTTCCATCCGGAATTTCATTGCCAACTATGTTATCCGGATTTTTAGCCGCTTGATATGGACTTTCCTTAGCTTTTTCATCTTTAGAGTTTTTTCCTATACCTACAGGATTTTTTACTTCTCCTGCATTTTCTTCGATAAAATTACTATTTGACTCATTTCCCATTTCAGCAAAAACATTTAACGGCAACGATGTCATAAGTAAAATAAATGCTAATGTAAAAGCTAAAAGCTTTTTTGTAATAGTTTTTTTATTATCTTTCATCTTTTTCCCTCCTTATCTAAAACCATAAAACACCCGCGAAGAGAGAATAATCCCCCGCTGTCTCTTCACTGTCTCTGGCTGCTACTAGAAGTTTTGCAGTCCATTTATTTGCTATTTCTTTGTCTTCCTCTATGATAGGTTCATAGAATTTTACTGATCCTGGATTTTTTAAATCCGTATTTAAGTCTTTGGTAATTTGGTTTTTCACCCATTGTGGTGGTCCCGTCTCTCCTCCTTGAGCCTGTACTGGCGTAGGACTAAAGACTACTGCCCCTAGTAGTATCATAATTGTTAAAAATAGGGATATAAATCTCTTTGTTCTTTTCATAATTCTCCTCCTTATCTTGTATGTAAATGGGTTCTTAGCTTTCTACCTTTATCTTACAAAATTATTTCTTTTTGCACATCACCCGAAAGTATGAGATTTGAAAAATAAATACAAAAGCACCCCAAATTTTGAGTGCCTTTGTCTTTCCCAGTTTTTCTAGGAGTATGAATTATGAAAGTGATCAGTTATTTCTATTTTTTCTTTTTTACCGAATAATCCCATTATTTTCTCCTTTCATTTTCTAATCATGTTAATTTATGACTATTTGTCAAAAGTCTCGTTAAGTCTCTTTTTGTTTTCTTCGACCTCATCCAAGATTCCTTTTTCTTTTGCTTTTTTGAGGTGTTTGTCCTTGGTTAGATCGAGCCTATTGCCTTTTAGTTCACTTGAGTTTTCGCCTTCGATATAACATTCTGAAAGTCCTTTTAGATTTTTTACAAATTTATCTTCGCAAATTAGGTTACTTATTTCGTGCTTGGTTTCTAGTTCGTAGTGGTGCCTTTCGTCTGAGTTTCTATACCTTGCATATATTGTGAAGTAGAAGACGAATCCTGATACTAATAGGATCCAGAAGAGCTGTCTTGAATCTTGGAATTTTGTGTCATCAAACATGCTCATAGCTGCAATTATATTTAGTACGTATGCTGCTATTCCTCCAAAGATTTCAACAAGGACTGAACAGATAAATAGTTTCGTAAAGTTTATAGGCACGCTGCCCATGGTTTCCTTGGTCCTTGCGTTTACCGCCACATAGTGAAGTAGATTCTTGCCGTTTTTCTTTTGCATATAGCTGTAGAGCCACACTGGTAGGTAGGCTGCCTTCCATGAATCGCCTTTTACCTTGTAATCTTCGTCCTCCCATCTTACGCCTCTGTCATATTCTTCTGTGGTCTCCTTTGCTGCAAGTCTTGCGACGTCGGAGCTTTGTGCAAAGACTGTTTCTCTTAGAAAATCGATATTGCTATCTCTCTTCTCTGATGTGTAGCCTTTCATGTAGTTGGCGTTGAACTTGACAGAGTTTTCTGTGTCAAAGGGCATGATAGCGTTTATGATATTGGTGGTCTTGTCCTTGGCTGTGTAATCCAGTTTGTCTGTTGAAGATTCTATGGATAGATCATCTATAAATATATCGAAGTCTCTTTCGATTTCGTAGCAATCTGCGTCGTACTCCGTATGTTTGTCGTCCCCTGTGCCTACTTCGTAGCTATTTGTTTTGATTTCTCCTTCGCCCCATAAGTGCATGTGGGCGTTTACATCCACAAGCATGTACGGAAGGTATACTCCGCAGATGTTCTCTGTGGTAAACTCCCTTGTAAATTTTGGATGGGCAAAAAATTTTCTCTGTTTTACAAATTTCTCTATCTCTTCTTGGGCGTCACTCTTAGTTACGCTAAATGGAAGGATTACATCTGGCACTGCTCCATTGGGTACTATATTGTTTATAGAAAGTGTGTTGCGGCACCAGTGGCATCTTGCCTGGGTGGTGGTGTTGGTGTCGATTACTACTTCTGCGCCGCAGCTTTCGCATTTGACTGTCACCATACTTTCCGCAGCTTCGTCTATGTCTGCAGCTCCACTTCCCATGGTAGTTCCTTCCAATGTGCTTATGTCTTGGTCTTCTGGTGCTAGTTCTGGCTCGAATTCAGTTCTACAGAAATTACATCTGAGCTTGCCGGTTTTGGTGTTGGTCTCTATGTCTGTTGAACCACACTTAGGACATTTGATCTGACCATCCTTTAAGCCGCTTGTCATATCTATTATTTTTATATCGTCCTTCATAAGATCACCTATAGTCCTAGTATTTCCCTCTTCACCTTGTCAAATTCTTCTTGGGTTATGACTTCTGCATCGAGAAGTTTCTTCATCTTGATTAGTTTTTCTGTTGGATCTTCTGGTGGTTGGCTTTGATTTTGGTTTTGATTTTGATTTTGACCTTGGTCATAATAGCCTTGGTTTTGTCCTTGGTTTTGGTATCCTTGGTTTTGGTATCCTTGGTTTTGATATCCTTGGTTTTGGTTCATTCCGCCACCGAAATTAGGTTGGTAGGAGTTTCCTACATTTGGTTGTTGAACTCCACCCATCATATTTCCTGCTGCGTTCATGCCCATTCCCATAAATGCCATGTTTGCTCCGCCACCATTTTCTCCTGCTGCTTGCATACCTCTTGCCACTGATTGTTGCATAAATGAATTGCCACGGGAGCCTGAAAGTGCATCGGCTCTCTTGACATCCTTCATCATTTCCTTGGTATCTTCGTCATATTCGATTGCCAAGATTGCTGTCTTCACGATTTCAAGGCCACGGGTGGAACTCCATTCGTAATTGTCTTCTACTGCAGCTGAAAGAGATTTTGCAAATCCTATTTGATCTCCTTGGATCTTGCTAATCCTATTGCCCCTAGTTGGATCGTTGGTATAGTTTGAAAATGCCACTGATAGACTGCCAACTACTTCGTTGAAGAGTTGTTCTGCTGCATCATTATCCATATCTCCTAAATCAAATGCTGGTGCTCCAGAACTTAGATATTTAACTGGAACGAAATTTTTTAAAAATGAGATTGGATCTACGATCTTTACTGTATACGTTCCTCTTATAACTGCTCCTACTTGGGTGCCGAAGAAGGCATCGTCCCAATAGATTTCACTTTGAGTGCCGAATCTATTGTTTGGTATTTCTTTCAGGTTTACATAGAAGAGAAGTTGGTTTGTGGCTGGTATGCCTCCAAACTTAAATTTTTCCCAGGATGTTTTGACTATGGATTCCATAAGTCCGTCCCCTGAAAATATGGATTTTGAATTCGGATCGTCTGAGC
>CAMYEJ010000073.1 GCA_947254665.1 uncultured Peptoniphilus sp. | reverse complement strand
GAATACCAGATTATACCATAGTAGATGAAGCGGTAAAACTTACAAAGAAAATCTCCCACAAGGGAAGCGTCGGATTTGTAAATGGACTTCTTAGAAATTTTATGAGAACAAAAGATTTCGAAGTGAACTTAAAGGGCGGGGACTACTACTTAACCAGGTACTCTGTACCAGAAAAATACTTCGACTACTTAGAAAAAAATTATTCAATAGATAAATTAGAAGAGATACTTAAACTAAATAATACAGATGACAACTTCACCATAAGGACAAACTTCACAAAATTAACAAGAGACGAACTTATAAAATCTCTAAGCGTAAAATATAATGTAAGGAAAGACATGCTGACAAAATCTGGAATTATTGTTGAAGATCCAAAGGATATCTTTAAAACAGATGAATTTAAAAATGGGGATTTCTATGTGCAAGATTCTGGCTCTATCCTTATTTCTGAGCTTCTAAATCCAAAGGAAGGAAGTTTAGTCTTAGACATGTGTGCAAATCCCGGTGGCAAGACCACCCATCTTTTAGAAATATTAAATAAAACCGGAAGAGTAGTAGCCTGGGATATAAAGGACATGATGGAGCTTAGAGAAAATGCAAAGAGGCTTGGGCTTTCTAATTTAGAAATTGAAACTAGAGATGCTACAATTTACGATGAAAAGTATAATGAAAAGTTTGACTATGTGCTTTTGGATGCGCCTTGTTCAGCGATTGGACTTATTAGAAGGCATCCAGAAATCAGGTACAAAGAAGTAGATTTAGAAAGCATAACTTGTGTTCAAGAAAAACTATTAGATAACGCAGGCAAATATTTAAAATCTGGCGGACTTCTCGTGTATTCAACCTGTTCAGTACTAGAAGAAGAAAACGAAAATATAGTAGATAAATTTTTAGAAAAAAATAGAGATTTTGAAAAGATAAAGACCTTTGGGAAGGATACCTTTAAGACTGATCCTACCATGGAAGCAGATGGATTTTCCATAAGTATTTTGAGGAGGATTTAATGTTTATAAACGATTTGACTTTTGAAGAAATGAAGTCTTATATCGAAGAAATTGGAGAAAAAAAGTTCAGAGCACAGCAACTTTTTACCTTTTTCAATAAAAATAAAAAATGGGATTTGAATAGTTCTTCAAACCTTCCAAAAGATTTAAAGAATCTTCCTGTAAGAGAGATAAAGATTTTCGAGGAGTACCATTCCAAAATCGATGAGACAGTTAAATTTTTATTTGAGTTAAACGACGGTAATTTAATCGAAGGGGTACTTCTTAAGTATGAGCACGGATACTCTCAGTGTATTTCAACACAAGTTGGATGCAGGATGGGTTGCTCTTTCTGTGCGTCTACAAAGGGTGGACTTATAAGAAATCTTACTCCATCAGAGATGGCGGGACAGATTTATTTAGTTGAGAATAAACTTGGAATAAATATTTCAAACATTGTACTTATGGGAAGTGGAGAACCTCTAGATAATTATGAAAATGTAGTTAAATTCTTTGACATCATCCACGATGAAAATGGAAAAAATCTAAGCAATAGATCCATCACCATCTCCACTTGTGGAATAGTTCCAAGGATATATGATTTGGAAAAGTTAAAGAAACCGATAAATCTTGCAATCTCACTTCACAGTCCTTTTGACGAGGATAGAAAAAAGATAATGCCAATTACGAATAGATATTCCATAGAAGAAGTGCTTGCAGCTTCAAAATATTATAACGAAGGGACAGGCACGAGGATAACCCTTGAATATACTCTTATAAAAGATGTAAACGACAGAGAAATCGACGCAGATGAACTAATAAGAATCACAAAAGATATAAAAGTACATGTGAATCTTATTCCACTAAATCCAATTAAAGAGTATAATAAAGGAAAGACATCAGCAAAAGGTGCAAAGAAATTTCAAAATATGCTTTTAAAAGGTGGTATTAATGCTACAATAAGAAGAGAGCTTGGATCAGATATTTCTGCATCTTGTGGCCAGCTTAGAAGAAAGAGGTTGGAAAATGAAAATAGCAAAGCGAACTGATAAGGGATTGGTAAGGGCAAACAACGAAGACTACTTATATGCGAACTCTGAACTTAACCTCTTCATCTTATGTGATGGGATGGGAGGTCATTTAGCAGGAGAAACTGCAAGCAAGACTGCCGTCCTAGAAATAAGCGAATATTTTAAAGATTTAAAAATAGAAAATAGCGAGGAAATTGAGAAGGCTATGATAGAAGCAATAGAAAAAGCCAACTCAAAAATATTAAAATTATCTTCGGAAAACGAAGAATACTCAGGAATGGGCACTACCCTTTCACTAGGTCTTGTATATGAAGATAATTTATACTACGCAAATATAGGTGACTCCAGAATTTATGAAATGGACGAGGAAGGTTTAAGACTTTTGACAAGAGATGACACCTATGTAAACTACCTTCTCGATATGGGAGAAATATCGGAAGAAGAAGCAAAAAATCATCCAAACAAAAATGTATTGACTCAAGCGTTAGGTACGGAATCAAAACTTAAAAAGAAGAATGTTTTTGTAAGTCCAACAAAGGATAAGATATTTCTTATGACTTCCGATGGACTAACCAACATGGTTACAAACAACAAAATAGAAGAGATATTAAAGAATGAAGATCTCGAAGCTGCCGCAGACGAGCTTTTAAAAGAAGCACTGGATAATGGCGGAGTCGATAATATAACCTTTATAATATTTACAAGTAGGTGTTAAGAATGATAGGAAAAGTTTTAGGAACTAGATACGAAATTTTAGAAAAAATTGGCACCGGTGGTATGGGCGACGTTTATAAAGCTCATGATAGAAGACTTGACAGAATAGTAGCAATCAAAATATTAAAAGCACAGTACAATGACGAAACCGGTTTTATAAAGAAATTTAAGAGAGAATCACTAGCTGCTGCATCAATTTCACATCCAAGCATAGTAAGTATTTATGATGTTGGAACAGAAGATCTAGCAGGTTTAAAAGTACATTACATTGTAATGGAATATATAGAAGGCAGAACATTAAAAGAAGTTATCAAAGAAGAAGGTCGTATCCCAGAAAAGAGAGCGCTTAACTACGCGATTCAAATCTTGGATGCACTTAAGGTTGCCCATTCAAAGGGAATAGTTCACAGAGATATCAAAAGCCCGAACATCATGATTACACATGATGATAGAGTAAAGGTCACTGACTTTGGAATCGCAAGGATCGCCGACAACACAACTGTAACTGCAACCAATGCGATTATGGGATCTGTTCACTACTTCTCACCAGAACAAGCAAGAGGAGTAAAAGTAGATAATAGATCAGATATCTATTCATTGGGAATAGTTCTATATGAAATGCTTACGGGCAAACTTCCATTCGATGCGGAAAATCCTGTTTCAGTTGCACTGATGCAAGTTCAATCCAAGATGCCTAAACCATCAGATAGTTACTCTGACATAAGTGAAGATGCAGATATATTGGTAGAAAAACTTACCATGAAAAATCCTGATGACAGATTCAAAGATGCATCTGCTGCAATAAAAGCGATTAAGGGAATATTATTGGGAAGAGGTATTACCATTACAGAAAAGGAAGTAGATCCTCCTGTTAATAGAAATAAAAAAATAATAAGAAGAGATGATTCCGATCATTCTCCTTATAGCAATATAGCTTTAAATAACGAAGAAAACTTCAAGAAAAAAAGACAAAAGCCAAAGAAAAATTCTACTGGACCACTTTTACTTGGAGTGCTTGCGGCACTACTAACCGTTGCACTACTCGTATTTATAGTTCCAAAAGTTATGTCAAGTAGAAGTGATGACAATCAAAAAGTTCAAGAAACAGAAGTTACAGAATTTGAAGCACCAGACCTACTTGGAAAATCTGAAGCAGAAGTAAGATCAATTTTAAAGACCCTCGGACTTAAACTTGAAATAGAGTACGATGAAGAAGACAACAGACCTAATGGAGTTGTACTTTCTCAAGAACCAGTAACGGGAACTATGATAAAGACTGGAGATACACTTAAGGTATTTTTAAATAAACTAGATGAAGTAGTAACCATTCCAAATGTTATAAATAGAACTAGAGCGGAAGCAGAAGATCTATTCACTTCAAGCTCAATTAATATTGGTGAAGTAAAAGAAGAATATTCAAATGAAATCGAAGCAGGCAAGATAATTTCCACAGAACCAAAAGCAGGATTTGAAATTAAGAGAGGTCAATCTGTAGATTTAGTAATTTCAAAGGGAATAGATAACAATCCTGTAAATGCAATAAACTTCAGAGGTGAAAAACTATCAGTTGCACAAAAATACTTGGAAGATAGTGGACTTAAGGTTGAAGTTGAATACCAAGAATCAAACGAAGTTGGTAAGGATGAAGTCGTAAGACAAGATCCTACTGGAGAAGTTGCTAAGAACTCCACTGTTCATCTTATAGTTTCTAGTGGACCTGTTACTCAAAGTACTGAACCTAGTGAAAATGAAAATGAATCTTCAGAAATAAGTCAAGTAATTAGAGCAAAGGTAAACGATGACGGTCAAAGACATAGAGTCGTAGTTACTAGATATAGAGATGGAGAAAGCATGGTTTTCTATGATTACCACAAAACTTTTGAAGATGGAGATATTTCAATAGACATAAAAGGAAAATCTGGAGACAAATTCGTCCTTTCAATAGACGGCGAAGAAGTTGATTCAACGGTGCTTAGATGATTGGTAAGATTATTAAATTAACCGGCGGATTTTATTATGTAAAAGATGACAAAGTCTACGAGACGAGAGCTCGTGGACTTTTTCGCCATAATGATGAAAAACCTGTAGTGGGAGATATCGTTGATTTTGAAGTTGAAAAGGAAATGCTTGGCTACATAACGAATGTCCATCCGAGAAAGAATATGTTAAAGAGACCGCCAGTTGCCAATGTGGACTTAGCACTTGTAATAATTCCTACAAAGAACCCAAATCCAAATATATTTTTAATCGATAAAGTCCTTGCTGAATATGAAAGAGAAGATATGACTGTTAAGATTGTCATCTCTAAAGCGGACTTAGACAAAGATTATGCTGAAGAGCTTAAACATATTTATGAAAAAGCTGGATACGAAACCTATATTTACAGTGCAATTACCGGAGAAGGAAAAGAAAGTATAAAAAATCTTTTGGAAAGTAAGACCACAGCCTTATCGGGAGTATCAGCTGCAGGAAAATCAACCTTGATTTCAAATATTTTAAATATAAATCTCGAAACGGGAACGGTTTCTTCAAAGCTAAATAGAGGTAAACACACCACTAGACACGTGGAAATATTCCCAGGAGAAAATAATACATTTATCTTTGATACGCCAGGATTTTCTAGCTACGAAGTGGATGTTGAAGCAGAAGATCTGAAATATTATTTTAGAGAGTTTAATAAATATTCTTGTAAATTTAACGACTGTCACCATGTAAATGAACCTGGATGTGGAGTTAAAGCCGCATTAGAAAATGGGGAAGTCGAAGAAACAAGGTACGAAAGTTATATAAGACTATATGAAGAATTAAAAAATAGGAGGAAGTACTAATGATTTCACCGTCAATGCTTTCATGTGACTTTGCAGATTTAAAAGGAGAACTTGAAAAATTAAATATTGGAGGAGCGGATTTCGTACATCTAGACGTAATGGATGGAAACTACGTTCCAAATATAACCTTTGGAGCTCCAATTATAAAAGCAATGAGACCTCACACAGAGATTCCATTCGATGTGCATCTAATGATTGAAAGACCGGAAAATTTTATAGAAGATTTTGTAAATGCTGGAGCAAATATTATAACAGTGCATCCTTCTACAACTAAACACTTAGACAGGACACTTTCTCTAATTAAGTCCTATGGAGTTAAAGCCGGAGTGGCACTAAATCCTTCCGATGATATTTCAATATTAAATTGGATCTTGGACAAGGTAGATCTTGTGCTTGTAATGAGTGTTAACCCTGGATTTGGCGGACAAAGGATGATTGAGTCTTCCTTTGAAAAGATTAAAGAAATAAAAAAACTAATTGAAGAAAAAAAACTAGACATAAAGATTGAAGTCGATGGCGGAGTAAAACTAGATAACGCCATGAGATTTTATGAAGCTGGAGCGGATATGTTGGTATCAGGCTCTGGAGTATTTACTGGCGATGCAGTAGAAAATATAAAGAGGTTTAAGGCACTAAGATGAAGGGACTTTTAATAAGCGGCGGTACCAAGGTGAGTGAAAAAACTCTTCTTGAAAACACGGATGGAAGGTACATCATAGTTGCTGATGGCGGAATAAAAAACTTGATTGGAACAGATATAATTCCGGACGAAGTGCTTGGAGATTTTGATTCCATAGATGATGCGGGAAGAGAATTTATCAAAAAAAATAATATTAAGATAAAAAAATATCCTACAAAAAAAGATTTCACCGATACAGAACTATGCCTTGAGGTACTACTTGAAAAAGGTGCAGATGATATTATAATCCTTGCTGCAACGGGAACGAGACTTGACCATATGTTTTCTTCCATGTTTCTTCTAGAGAGACTGAAAAAAGAAAATGTGGCGGGAAGATTTATCGACGACCACAATGAAGTTAGATTTATTTCCAACGAAGAAGTCGAAATTCCTAAAAATAATTACAAATATCTTTCCATAGTTCCTGTTTCAAAAGAGGTCAGCTTATATATAAAGGGAACCTACTACGATGTGGAAGATTTAAAATTTAACAGGTACACAATTCGTGCAACTTCAAATCAAATTAAAGAAGCTGTTGCGAAGATAAAGATAGATGGAGAAGGATTTTTAATTCTTTCAAAAGATTAATTTAAAATAATTTCGGTTGATTTCAATTAGTTTTAATTAATTTTATTAATCTAATCAAAAAAATAAAAATTTAATAATATTTATTTAAAACAAATTTAGAG
>CAMYEJ010000072.1 GCA_947254665.1 uncultured Peptoniphilus sp. | reverse complement strand
GGTATTAAGAGATATTTTAGGAGGATTGTATGTTAAAAGAAATAATAAAAGCGAGAAGAAGTATTAGAAAATATAAAAAAGAAATACCAAGCATGGAGACCATAGAAGAGATACTTTCTCTATCAATTATGGGTCCTTCATATGCATCTTCTCGTCCTGTTGAATTTGTAATCGTAACTGAGAAGGAAAACCTTAAGAAACTTGCGGGCATGGAAATGTTCGGTACACAATATTTAAAAGATGCGCCAATGTGTATCCTAGTTATGACAAATACAGATACAGTTAGAAATTGGGTGGAAGAATGTGCAATTGTTTCCTCATATATTGGACTTTGCGCAGTGGACAATGGACTTTCTACCTGCTGGGTAAACGTGAGAGAAGGGGAAACCCAAGATGGAAGAGAGTACCAAGAATTTTTCAAAGAAGAGTTTGGAGTACCAAAGGATTATAAAGTGCTTACCATAATTCCAATTGGAACTGGTGATGAAAGAGTAAGAAGAAGAGAAGAAATAGATATTAAATCTAAGATTCACATGGAAAAGTTCTAAATTTTTAAAAATATTTTAGAAATTCCCAAATAACTTTGTGAAAAATAAAATTATTTCACGTTAAATTGTTGATTTGGTATTGAAAAGATAGATTTAAGGTGTTAAAATAATTTTGGGTTCGTAAAGAACCCAATCATCTTTTTTCTTTCCAGATACATAAAAGGGACCACGGTAGGTCCCTTTTATACTTTTTTGATATTTACTTTTTATTTTAGTTTTTACTTTCTACTTTCTATTTTATCAGTCTTAAAGAATAATATTATTCCTATTAAAAACATGATGGATAGGGTGGATATTGAAAGATGTTGGTTTCCTGTTGCCTGTGTCACAAGTGATACTACTAGTGTACCTATGATTGCAGCACCTTTTCCAAATACATCGTAGATTCCGAAGTACTCTCCAGAGTTTTCCTTTGGAATTATCTTTGCGTAGTAGGAACGAGATAGAGCTTGAATAGCTCCTTGGAACATACCAACGCTTACTGCCAAGATCCAAAATTGAACAATATTATTTAAAAATATTGCATATATAGAAATTAGTAGGTATGCAAATATGCATATCTTAATTAAAACTCCAGTTTCATATTTTTTAGAAATCTTACCGAAGTAGATGGCGCATGGGAAAGCTACAAGTTGAGTAACTAAAAGTGCAAGGATCAGTCCGTTGGAGCTTAGTCCAAGAGAAGTTCCATAGGCTGTAGCCATTGAAATTATTGTGTAGACTCCATCTATATAGAATAAGAATGCAAATAAAAACATATATATTTTTCTGTCCCCTCTTATTTTTTCAAAGGTTTGGAGCAGATGCATCTTATCTGTTTCTTCTTCAGTTCTCACATATTTTTGTCTGTAAATTTTTAGTAGAGGTAGGGTGAATAGTACCCACCAAAGGGAATTTATGGTAAATACCATCTTCATAGCTAGATCCATGCCAATACCCAAGGCTTCGTGTTTTACAGATATTAAAATTGATATTACAAATGGAATTACAGAGCCTACGTATCCGTATGCAAATCCGAGGGATGAAACATTGTCCATCCTATCTTCTGAAGTTATATCTATTAGCATTGAATCATAAAATACCAATGATCCGTTGAAACCTACTTTGGAAATAATTACAAGTGCTAAGAAAACCATCCAAGATTTGGTAAATGGAAATAAAAAACATCCCAAAGCTCCGAGGGCCATAAATACTATAAAGAATCTCTTTCTAAGTGAAAATTTGTCCGCCAATGCTCCGAAGTATGGACCCACAAGGGCTGTAAGTATGGTGCTAATAGTAACTGCATAACCCCAGTAGGCTAGGTAGGTGGAATCTTTTAGATGTCCTTTAGCTAGAGAGTTAAACATAATTGGAATAATGGTTGTAAATAGGAGTATGAATGCAGAGTTACCGACATCATACAAAATCCAGTTGCGTTCACTTTTCGTAAGTTTCATTTAATTTCTCCCATATAATCTTTTAAAAATTGAGGATCGAGTTCGACATCGTTGTAGATGTAGTCTAAGGCATTCTTTATAAGTCGCGGTGCGTTTTCAAGTGCCTCGTCAAACTTTTCAACTAAAACTTTATTTACTTCTTTTGACTGTGGTCGAACTTTGTGGGTTATGAGCTGTCCTGTAAATTCTTTTTTGCCACTTAATATCATAATTAATTTTAAGAAAAATTCTTTTGTATAAGTACCGGTGTGGAATAGTCTTCTATATTTTTTAAAACCGGCAATACTGTCGTAGACATCTTTTAACTTAACCCCGTAGGAATCATATGCATGCACTACCTTTGGAGCAATAGTTGGTTGTGGAATAATCGTAGACATATTAAATTTGTGAGGGTCTTTTCCATCTTTAAGCATATAGTGTCTATCTAGCTCTATTTCTATATCCATGTGGGAATATGAACTAGTTACATTTGCTTCAACCTCTGGGTGTATATAGCTATCTAGAATAAAATGGCAGATTGAACCTGCAAAGTAATAGAATTCATCGGAGCATCTATTTAAAGATTTTACATATTCTTTATTTCTATCCAAGTAATCCTTAAAAAGCTGGTCGTGGATAGCGGTTCCAGGATTTTTGCCATTTATCTTTAAGCCTAAATTAAAGAAAAATAGATCTGGACCTTGATTTCCAAACTGAAATAGTATTCTGTTTGTCAGTCCACAGGTTATCTCCGGCATGATTTTTACGACTTGTCTTCCAAATCGATCATGTGTATATATTGACGCCATAATTACCTCCTCAAATGTATTTTACCATAATGATTCCTGTTATAATAGTATTGGAGGAAGTATGAATAAATTTATAATTGATAGCGTAAAATCCGTATCGAAAGATATATCATTTTCAACACCTGGGCACAAGGGAAGAGAATTTAATTATTTAAAATTTAATTACGATGTAACAGAGCTTGATGAAACGGACAACCTTTTAGAACCTAGTGGCGCAATTTTAAAATCCATGGAAGAACTTAAAAAAATCTATGGCAGCAAAAAATCCTACTATCTAACACAAGGATCAAGCCTTGGAATAATGTCTGCGATTATTGCAAATTTGGATAAAGGCGACAAAATATTGGTGGAGAGAACTTGTCACAAGTCCGTGTATAACGCAATAATTTTATCGGAGCTAGAACCAACCTACATCCATCCAATAATCAATAAGAGGTTCAATGTGCCTGTGGGAATAGACTTAGATGATTTAAAAGAAAAATTAGAGACAAAAAAATATAGAGTTTTGGTAGTTACCAGTCCAAATTATTTTGGAAAGACACTTCCGCTTAAAGAAATGTTTAAAATTTGCAAAAAATGCGGTACTATTTTAATAGTGGATGAAGCTCACGGAGCCCATCTAAATTTTTCACCAGAACTTTCTAAACTCTCTGCAAAAGACTGCTGCGACATAGCTATTGAGTCCGCTCACAAGACAATGCCTGCCATAACTGGATCAGCATTTATGCATGTGTATACAGATAGAGTTTCGATAGAACTATTAGAAAAGACCCTGAGACTTTTGCAGTCCACATCTCCATCATATCTTATGTTGATTTCAATGGAAGAAGCCTTGGATTTTATGGAGAAAAATGGACGAGAAAGACTTACAAAAAATATAGAAAGGCTTAAGATTTTAAAAGAAAATTTAAAAAAGGAAGGCTTTGAATTTTTAGAAGGAGAAGGATTCGATCCGACCAGACTTGTAGTTGCGAAGGAAAATATTTCTGGATATGAAATTGAAAGAGGAATAAGAGAGTTTAAAGTAAGAGCGGAGATGGCGACTCCATTTTGCGCTGTATTTATTATAACTGCAGCAGATGATGAAGATTCTATAGGAAAACTTGAGGAAGCTCTTAAAAATTCCACCTATACTAATGATTATCCGAAAGCCATCGATTTTTCTTACAGAGAAAAAATAGTATATAGACCTTGTGAAATTTTTAGAAAAGAATTAAAATGGGTAAGATTAGAAGATACAGAGGGTATGGTATCCACTTCTTTTGTAATTCCATATCCGCCTGGAAGTCCAATACTGGTGCCAGGGGAAGAAGTAACCGATGAAATTATAAAGATTCTTAAAGAATATTTGAAATTAAATATAAAGGTTGTCGGTCTTAAAAACGGAGGTTTAAAAGTTGGATCTAAGTAGAATAGATGAAGTAGAAGAACTTTTAGAAGAGATAGTAGAAGATATACCGGAAAAGTATCTCGATCATTTAAACGGTGGAATAGTGCTAGAAGAAGGTATAATGTACCATCCACAGGATATAAATAAAACCATGCTCGTGCTAGGTCTATACAAAATAGATGCTGCTGGAAGACAGATTGCAATTTTCTATGGGTCATTTATGCAGATGTATGGATTCTTGCCTAGAGAAGCTCTAAAAGAAGAACTTAGAAAGACTTTCTGTCATGAGCTTACCCACCATTTGGAATTCTTGGCAGGAAACTACGACCTAGTCGAAGAAGATAGAAGAGATATAGAAAAGTTTTTGAAGAATGAAATGAGGTGAAAATGAAGAAGATTTTTGGACATATATTAAATGGCGTCGGTAAATTTATAGAAGTATTTTTAAATATAATTATATTTATTGTTGAACTTGCCACATCATTTTTCAATGGAATTAAACAGATGTTAGCAGCCCTATTCTTGGGAGGAGGGTGTCTACTTATATTCTTCCTTTTAAATCCTATAGTTTTATATTCAGTTACAAGAAACAAGTATATCATGACCATCATCTTTCTATCCTTGGTGGTGCCAATCTTGGGAGTAAAAGGTGTAAGTTACTTAAAATATATTCAGTACATGGCTACAGAATATTTCTATGATAGGGCAGACTACTACCTACATGGGAAAAAGAGAACTTTTGACAAGATTTCTGACTATGGAAAGAAGTACAAGGCACATATTGAAGAACTTGAAAGACTTAGAAGACAGAAAGAACAGGAAGAAAGAGAAAAAGAATTTGAAGAGAGGTTTAATTCTTCATTTGGCGGAACCTACTACACCTTTGGCGACGATATAAATTTTGAAGATCTCTTTGGAGAAGGAGGATTCTTCGATGCATTTAATAGAGGCGGTTACTACTACAATCAAGGAAATTACCAAGGAAATTATGGTGGAAGTCAAAATAGTAGTGGACAAAACTATACAGGCATTGGATTTAAACAGTCCTATGAAGAAGCAATTAGAATTCTTGGTTTAACCACAGATGCAGATAAGTACGAAATAAAATTAAAGTACAGACAGCTGGCGAAGAAGTACCATCCCGATTTGAATAAGGAAGAGGGAGCCAAGGAAATGTTTCAAAAGATAAATAACGCTTATGAATTTTTAAGCGATGAAAATATAGAGAGATACAAGAGAATAAAAGAACAATAGGGAGGAATTATGAAAGATTTTATTTTCGATGTAAAGACAAAGATTTTATTTGGTGAAGACCAACTTGAAAATCTAGGAAGAGAAATTAAAAAATATGGAAACAAGGTTCTACTTTGTTATGGAACTGGCTCCATAAAGAAAAATGGTATCTATGATGATATCGTAGGAGAACTAAAGAAGGACGGAATCGAATACTTTGAACTTGCAGGAATTGAACCAAACCCAAGGGTAGACTCTGCCAGAGAAGGAATAAGACTAATAAGAGAACATGGCATTAGCTTCATCCTAGCAGTGGGCGGCGGATCCACCATCGACTGTGCAAAATTAATCGCCGGCGGATACAAATTAGACTGCGACCCATGGAATATACTAACTGGTAAGGCTAAGATAGAAGAAGCACTACCAATAGGAGTTGTGCTTACCCTATCAGCAACAGGATCAGAAATGGATGACAGTGCAGTAATAACAAAACTAGAAACTAAAGAAAAACTATCCTTTGCAAGCGGTCACGTACTACCAAAATTTGCCCTTATGAATCCTAAATATACATTCACAGTTCCAAAGTATCACACAGCTGCAGGAACAGCAGATATTATGAGTCACACCATGGAAAACTACTTCACATTAGATGACTGCTACTTCCAAGATGGAGTCGCAGAAGCAATTCTAAAAACCTGCGTTAAGTATGGAAGACGTGCAATGGACGAGCCGGAAAATTACGAAGCAAGAGCAAACTTGATGTGGGCATCAACCTGGGCAATAAACGGACTACTTTCAACAGGTAAATCTGCAGACTGGTCAGTGCATCCAATTGAACACGAAGTATCAGCATACTTTGACATCACCCATGGAGTTGGACTTGCAATAATCACACCAAGATGGCTTGAATACTGCATGAACGAAGAAACCACACCTAAGATTGCAAGATTTGCAAGAGAAGTATTTGAAGTGGAAGAAAAAGACGATAAGAAAGCAGCAGAACTTGGAATCCTTGCCCTATATAAATTCTTCGAATCACTAGATATTCCAATGCACTTAAGAGATACAGGAGTAACAGAAGATAAACTAGAAGAAATGGCAAAAATGACCATAGAACACAAGAGAAGAAATATCAGAGGATTTATAGAACTCTCAGAAGAAGCAGTACTAGAAATCCTAAGAAAATCATTTTAATAAAAAATCTGCCTCAACAAAGAGGCAGTTTTTTTATGCAAGTCTAGATATAGGCTTGTATTTTTTTTACTTAATCTTTCTTTTTAGACTGTCGAATAAAAATATACTTACACTTAGCCCAACGAAGAGAAACATATACGCATGGAGTTTTGTAAACTCTTCGTTATAGAAAAATATCTGTCTTTTATTATTGGTGATGTTTTTTCTATATCCTGTAACCCTCTTTTAATTAGAAGAATTAAAAAAACAAAACACCAAGGACCAGGTAATCCTAAAACACAGAACCGCAATTGGATCAATATTTGAAAATAGGGACCAATATATGGACAGAAGACCCTATAATATATAACAAAATAAAACTAATAGTGAAGATTCCAAAATACCACATCAAATAATATTTATACTATTAATAAT
>CAMYEJ010000071.1 GCA_947254665.1 uncultured Peptoniphilus sp. | reverse complement strand
CGGTAAACCGAACTCTTTTTTGTTGTAGGGAAATTATTGGATAGGTTAAAATTTTTGAAATAGATTTTTGTATTAGTAAACTTAATAATTTAATCATCAAGAATTTGAATCTATGTGGTTTTAAATGTTTAACTTGAGATTAAACTTCACCGTTCATGGTGACTGCACTTTGTATGGCAAATAAAAAAAGGTAGTGTGCATTGTAAAGTACACTACCTTTTCTAATTTAATTTAATTTTAATTTTATCTTTGTAATGGCATGATTTCGCCGAATAATTCTTTGTGTTCCATGATTTTTTCTTCGTTTCCGATGACACAGATATATTCTTTTTCCATTACTTTTTCTACTACTTCTGCGTATTTTTTCAAATCTTCCAAGGTTGTTTTTAGACATTCCTCTTTGTTCTTTGCAACTTCTTCTTCTGTTAGATCTGTGATATATCTTGACATTGCTAGTTCGCCTTTGTCCTGTGGTGATAGATTTGGATCGAAGGTGTTGATTGAACCGATGATTGCGTCTTTTAATTCCTTGTCTGTTAGTTTAAGATTCTTTAGATATTCTGGAATTTGGTCGTAAACTTTTAATGTGTTTATGATATGTGGATCTCTATAAGAGATTGCTACCATATCTCCGTCTTGATTTACTATAAGACTTTGACCGTAAGCGCCGCCTTTTGCACGGATTTCAGTGTATAGGAAGTCTGAGCCTACTAGGTTTTGAACTACTGCGATATTTCCGTTGTATTCTTTTCCGATTTTACTGTATGAGTAACCTTTTGCTACATAGTTTACATTTGCTGATGATGTGTATGCTACGTTTCTTGGATTTTCTTTGAATTCAAATGGACTTGCAACCACTTCTTCGTCGATTAAATGGTCGATGAATTTCTTTACTTCAGAAATATTATCCATATGGTTTCCTTCTTGAGTGACACTTACTACCATGCCACGACGATTGAACATCTTAGATGCAAATTCTTTTAGTTTTTCTATTAATGTGTCTACTTCGTCGTCAAAGTTTTCGATAAAGTCACAGAGTCTATTATAGAATATAAATCCTCCTATTACTTGTTGGTAGTAGGAATCTTTTGCGTAGTAGGATTTAACTACATTTGCTGCTGCTATATGTCCCATTTGGATGGCACGGCTATCCATGTCGCTCTTTAGTTCAAGGAGGATGTCCTTCATTCTCTTCTTGTTTTCAAATTTAGTTCTAAATAGCACTTCTTCGAGGATTTCAAAAGATTTATAAGCCTTGTCTGATAGAACTCTCATGGTTACTTTGAACTTAGGCATCATTTCCTTTGTCTTGCTGTGGGTCAGTACGATGGACTTGGAATTGATTCCGCCTGTGTTCATGTTGATTATATTATCCAGTTCTTGGTAACTATAATTTTCTGTGTTTAGTTTGGTTAAGAATGCATCTAGTAGTGAATAGTAGAATAGATCCTCTTCTTTTACAAAGGAACTGTCAAACATAAAGTTTAAGAATGTGATTCCATTTGTAGGTTGGTCTATCTTTAAAATTTCAGAATTTTTATACTCTTCTACAGAAAATGCTGTGTGTTCGATCTCTGGTTTTATGTCTGTGAGTTCAAGTGATGGCAAGGTTGCCTTGTCTTCTTCAGAATCTTCCTTGGTTAAAAATTCGTTGAAAGCCTTGGTATCTTCTATTAGTTTTTCGATTTCTTTATCACTTAGTGATGCTTTGTATGCGCTTAGCTTATCTTTTAGTTCCTTAGCTTCTTTTTCGTTTTTAGTTGCAGATGGAGTTGCAACCATGACTACTGAGTTTTCGTTTTTTAGGAATTTTTCTTCTATATATCTTTCGAAGTAGTCGGTGTCGATTTTGTCTCTTATGAAATTAATAGTCTTTGAGAAATCTAGACCTTCGAAAGGTGTCTTGCCGTAGTGCCAGTTGGACATTGCCCAGATAAATCTGTAGATTTGTGCGTTTGCTCCGCCGCCTTCTCTTATTCCAAATTCAACTTTGTTTAGAGTTGCTATTAGTAGTTCCTTGTCGATTCCATTTTTAACTAGATCTCTAAGTGTGCTTTCGATGGTTTCTACGAATTCATCTTTTCTATCGCGAGATGTGTACTTAGAGAAGATATTGAAATCTAAAACTAGTCCTTCTTGGGTTTCAGCATAAACATCTTCACCGAGACCTTTGGCAACGAGTGCTTCTTTAACTGGAGCTGCTTCTGAATCTATGAGAAGTTCGCTCATGAAGTTTGCCATGAATGAATCTATTTTGTCGTCGTATCTTCCGAGATTGTATCCGATTGCCAAGTAGTCTTTGTTCTTTTCTTCCTTGGCAGCTGCGTATTCATAGTTAAATTCTTCTCTCTTAGTTCTGGCTGGAGGTAGAATTATTTCTGAATCCACATCGAGGTAGTCAAACTTAGATAAGAAGTCTCTATCGATAGTTTCTAGTGCTTCTTCCATGTCAAGGTTACCAGAGATGTAGATGTATGAGTTGGATGGGTGGTAGTATTTTCTATGGAAATCTAGGAATTCTTCGTAGCTTAAATCAGGAATATTCTTTGGATTACCGCCTGAGTCTATGCCATAGGTAGAATTTTCAAGAAGTTTTAGTCTTATTCCATCGTAGATTTGTTCGTCTTCAGATGAGTAGGCACCCTTCATTTCGTTGTAGACGATACCATTTATAGTTATGTCGTCTTCTTTGTTAAGAAGTTCGTAGTGCCAGCCTTCTCTTAGGAATATATTTTTGCTCTTATAAATTCCTGGGAAAAGGACAGAAGTCATATATACGTCTAAAAGATTGTAGAAATCTTTTTTATTTTTTGATGAGAAAGGATAGATGGTTTTATCACAGAATGTCATCGCATTTAAAAATGTTGCCACAGAAGTTTTAACTAGGTCAAAAAAAGGTTCCTTGGTGGTATATTTTTCATTGGTTCCAAGAACACTGTGTTCAAGTATGTGGGCAACACCGGTGGAATCTTTAGGTGGAGTTTTAAATCCGATTCCAAATGCTAAGTTATCCATATCATTTTCAAGAGTTACGACCCTTGCCTTAGTCTTTTCATGTTCATAAAGAGTTACTTCTGAATGGATATCTTCTATATATTTTTGTTCGATTAATTTGTAATTTTTCATATTGCCTCCTTGCTATAATTATAACATAGAGGGTAATTATTGTCTTTAATACAAATTTTCAATATGCTACAATGTACTTGGAGGATGACTATGGAATCTAATGTAAAAATATCTTTTATAGATGCGGATAGCCCTGTAAATTTAAAGATGCAAAAGACTACTATCAATGGCGCTACATACTACTACATGGACTACGACAAATCTACCTACGAGATAATCAAAAATTTGAAGAAGGCTCTCGTAACTTCTTATGAAGATGGAAGAGAAAAGTTTGAAGCAAGGGACGCAAAATTTGTAAATTTGGATGAGACTTTAAATAAAAAAGTCATAGCAATTGAATTAGAAGGTGAAAAATGATTAACAAACTATATGATAAGTTAAAAGACACAGACCTAGACACTCTTTTGATAACAGACGGAGTGGCAATAGATTACCTAACTGGAATTGAAATCGATCCAGGGGAAAGGATGTATGTCCTAGTTATAAAAGATAATAGTGCAAAACTATTTTTATCCAAATTATTTAATGTAGATGGAAATAAATATGTAGAACCTATCTACTTCTTGGATACAGATGATTATGTAGGAATGCTTAAAAATGAAATCAAAGATTCTAAAAAAATCGGTGTAGACAAATTCATGGACGCAAGATTTCTATTGCCAATTATGGATGGAAAGAAGGAATTCGTCGTTGCATCTAATCTAATAGATGATATAAGAGCGATAAAGGATGCGGAAGAAGTGAAACTTATGGCAGAAGCATCAAGATTAAACGACCTTGCCATGGGTAGAATGGAAGAACTTCTAAAAGAAGATTACACAGAAATGGAAATGAGAGAACTTCTTTTAAAGACATATAAAGATTTAGGATCAGAAGGATTTTCCTTTGAACCAATCGTAGGATATGGAAAAGCTTCATGGGACCCACACCATGTGACAGACGACAGCAGAAAGAAGGCGGGAGATTCTATAGTTGTAGACATAGGATGTATCAAGGACGGATACTGTTCAGATATGACGAGAACATTCTTCTACAAGGAAGCCTCAGAAGAAGCGAAGAAGATTTACGAAACTGTAAAACTTGCCAATGAAACAGCAATCAAAAAGGTAGCACCAGGAGTAAAATTAAAAGACGTAGATAGAGCAGCTAGAAAGATAATAGAAGACGCAGGCTACGGAGAATACTTCACCCATAGAACTGGACACTTCATCGGAAGGGAAGTCCACGAAGCAGGAGACGTATCTCAAAACAACGAAAATATTTGTAAAGTTGGAAACATATTTTCCATAGAGCCAGGAATCTATGTACCTGGAGTATGCGGAGTTAGGATTGAAGACTTGGTAGTAGTTACAGAAGATGGATGTCAAGTCTTAAACAAATATCCAAAAGGCTTTAAAATCATAAAATAAAAATGGGAAAGATAATATCTAAAAAGAAAAAAGAGAATTTAAAAAAGAAATACGAAGACTGGGCGAAAGTCCTATCTAAAAGGTACAAGGACAGGCCTATGATACTGATCATTGTCCTTGTACTGATTCAACTGGTGATATTATTTGTAATCTACACCAAGTTCAAATCATATATTAAATATTTTGCACCGGCGATGACCATAATAACCATTGGGATGATTACGCATATCATCGATAAGGATATGAACCCAGCATTTAAAATATCATGGATGGCACCGATATCTGTGTTTCCAGCATTTGGAACCATGCTATATCTATTCCTTCACACATTTCCAGGAAACAAACTTGGAATAAGTTCACTAAAAGAAAATATTAAGAAGACGAAGCCATACCTATTTCAAAACAAGGACCATTTAGTTGAGATGGAAAAAGAAGCCAGTGAATTTAAAGGACTTGCTGATTATGTTCACAAGATGGGACCATATCCAGTTTATAAAAACACAAAGGTCGATTACTATGAAAATACTGTGGAAGGATTCGATGCAATATTCTCAGCAATGAGACAGGCGAAGGAATTTATATTTGCAGAATATTTCATACTAAAACCGGGCAAAATTCTAGATGAATTTGTAAGCATAATGGAAGAAAAGGTAAGAGAAGGGGTAGAAGTCAGATTTATGTTTGACGCCATCTGTATGTTTAACCTTCCAAAAAACTTCGAAGAAGAACTAGAGAGCAAGGGTATAAAGGTTAAGATATTTGCACCAGTATCACCATTTCTATCAACCTATCAAAATAACAGGGACCATAGAAAAGTCTTAGTGATAGATAACGATCTGGCATTTTCAGGCGGAGTTAACTTAGCAGACGAATATGTAAACTTAATCGAAGTATACGGACACTGGAAAGACAATGTCATACGCATAAGAGGCGAAGCAGTTAAGAGCATGACCGCAATATTTCTTCAAATGTGGAATATATTTGCAGACGAAAAAGAAGATTATGACAAGTATCTAGCGCCAACGGACGGATTCTTTCCAAATAGTGACGAGTACGTTATACCATACGCAGATGCGCCAGGAGATGGAGAATCCCTTGCGAAGAACGTGTACCTCTACATGATCTATGAAGCGAAAAAATATATTCATATCATGACCCCTTACTTGGTCCTAGATAACGAAGTGCTAACCGCGTTAACATTTGCGGCGAAGAGGGGAATCGATGTGAAGATCATCATGCCACACATTCCAGACAAGAAGATACCATTTGCAGTAGCAAGATCCTACTACAAAGATTTAATCCCAGAAGGAGTAAAAATCTACGAATATACACCGGGATTTGTCCATTCAAAAGTGGTAATAATAGACGGAGAAGCAACGACAGTCTCAACTGTTAACATGGACTTTAGATCCATGTATCTAAACTTTGAAAACGGAATATTTATCCATGGAAGAGAAACTACAGAAAGCGTAGAAGAAGATTTTCAAAACACATTGGCAGTAAGCCAAAGAATCGATATAGAATACTACCAATCATTTCCAAGGAAATATAGATTTTTCGGCGCATTTATGAGAATCTTCGGTCCGTTAATGTAAGATGCCCTAGATTAAAAAAAATAAAAATTAAACTCACGCTCTACGTAGAGCATGAGTTTTTTTAATGCTATCAGCAGGCTGTTTCAAACAATCGGCTACGCCTCTTGGGCTAATTTCTGCACACCTACTTAGACTTACTTAGTTTTTAAAGTTAAGAGTAGATTTATGGAATAAAAAAGCTGACTTACTAAGTCAGCTTTTTCTATTTCTTTATTTATTTTCTTCTTCTTTTAGATTATCTTTATTTTCTAATTCTAAATCTTTTTCTTCTGAAGTTTCATCTTTTAAATCTTTGACTTCTTCTGTTTTTTCTTTAGATATTTCTTCTATTTTTTCATCAATGTTAGAGTTTAGATATTCTCTTAGATTAACTGTGTCGTCTTTGTAGAGTTTTGTGATGGTTTTTTCGATGTCTTTTGCGTTCTTTCTGATCAAGTTGGTTCGTATTTGCTTTAGAAGATTTATTTTATCTTCGTTGTAGTCACTTACTAAGTCTTTTAAATCCTTTGAGAATTCTTCTTCGATTTCTGGTAGACTTGAGGTGCGGGAAACAGAAAGAGTTATATCGCCTACATTGTAGAAGTCATCGATTATGAAACTGGATTCTGATTTGATATCCAGTCTTTGGTATGCAAGGTTTGAATTTAAAGCTCTATTTTCAAGTGCATTGTTAAGATTTAAATTGTATGTGCCTATGATTACCATATCGTATCCGAAGAATCTAAATCCTTCGTCTATATCCATGATTTTGGTCTTTATTCTTTCGGGATTTTCTTCTTCTAGTTTTGCAATTTCTGGTAGTATTTCTGGTGCAATGATGTAGATTGCATGAACTTCTGTAAGGAGTAGTTTCTTGATAGATTCTAGTACCAAGACTCCTCCACCAAGCACTAGAACATTTTTATCTTTTGTATCCAATGAAACGGGTATGTATCTCATATAATCCCATCCTTTCTTAATCTACTCACATCTATTTTATAC
>CAMYEJ010000070.1 GCA_947254665.1 uncultured Peptoniphilus sp. | reverse complement strand
GACTAAATTACAAACCTATGATGAGATTATAGAAGATGAAAAAGAAGAAGAGGAACTAAGCAAAGACATTGAAAAATCTATGGAGGAAGAATATGTATATATAGCTCCTCCAATCGAACTTCTTGACAATATAGAAAATGAACGTAGAGACAATAGTGAGATACTAAAGAATAAAAAAATAATAGAAGAAACAATGGAAAACTTTGGAATTGAATCCAAAATAGTAGCTATAAATAAAGGACCTGTAATAACTTCTTACGAGCTTGAACCATCTCCAGGAGTTAGACTTTCAAAGATTGTTTCTCTTTCTGACAACTTGGCATTATCACTTGCAAGCTCTGATATTAGAATAGAAGCACCAATTCCAGGCAAATCTGTAGTAGGTATCGAAGTTCCTAACAAAACGAAAGCCGCAGTAACTGTTAGAGAACTAATAGAGTCAGATGAATTTAAAGATTTGAATTCTCACCTACCTCTAGCTTTAGGAAAAGACGTAATGGGAAAGAATATAATCAGCACCATTGATAAGATGCCGCATCTTTTAATTGCAGGAGCGACTGGGTCTGGTAAATCTGTATGTATCAATACTATTCTAACCTCAATTATTTACAAGAGTTCTCCTGAAGATGTAAAACTTGTTCTAATTGACCCGAAAGTGGTTGAACTTTCAATTTATAATGGCATTCCACATCTACTTATACCAGTAGTTACAAATCCGAAGAAGGCACAATACGCTCTTAATTGGGCTGTTCAAGAAATGGAAAAGAGGTACCAAGCCTTTGCGGAAAATTCTGTAAGAGATATAAAAGGTTATAACAAGAAGATGAAAAGTCAGGGAGAAAAAGAATTCCCTAGAATAGTTGTAATTGTAGACGAACTTGCAGATCTAATGATGGTATCTGGACAAGAAGTAGAAGATTATATTGCAAGACTTGCGCAAATGGCAAGGGCGGCAGGTATATATCTTATAATTGCAACTCAAAGACCATCTGTAGATGTAATAACAGGAACGATAAAAGCAAATATTCCTTCAAGAATTGCATTTGCTGTTTCATCATCGGTAGATTCAAGAACTATACTTGATATAGGCGGAGCAGAAAAACTCCTAGGAAAGGGAGATATGATGTTCTACCCAGGTTTTTATTCGAAACCAAAGAGGATTCAGGGTGCATTTATTTCAGATGAGGAAGTGGAAAGAGTAATAGACTTCGTAAAAGGCAACAACGACAGCCAGATGACTGAGAAGAAAGAAAACTTACTTGATGAAATTGAGAAAAAGACTGAAGAAATAAAAGACAAAGATCCGCTTTTTGAAGACGCGGTAAGGTATATTTTAACAGATGAACAGGCTTCTATATCATTCTTACAACGAAAACTAAAAGTAGGATATTCGAGGGCAGCAAGAATTGTAGATCAAATGGAAGAAGCTGGAATTATCGGACCGCATGAAGGCTCTAAACCTAGAACGATTATTATGTCACCTGAGGAAATAGAGAAATATCTAGGAGAAAGAAATGAATAAAGTATACTTTATCACCCTTGGATGTTCAAAAAATGACGTTGATACGGATCTTATGAACACTATTCTGGATGAAAAGAAATCAAAAGCAACAAACAATGTTGATGATGCAGATGTAATCATAGTTAACACCTGCGGATTTATAGAGTCTGCCAAAGAGGAATCTATAGATATGACATTGGAAGTAGCTTCTTATAAAGAAAATAAAAAATTAAAAAGTCTTATCCTTGCTGGGTGTCTTGCGGAGAGGTACTCAAACGAACTTATGAAAGAGATACCAGAAATCGATGGGATAATTGGAACAGGACATTTAAATAAAATAAATGAAGTCATAGATCTTTCTTTAGAAGGGAAGAAGCCTGTTTTTATCGGAGACATTAATTCAGAATACTTAGAAGGGAATCTAAAATCAAAACAAGATATAAATATTACAGAATATGTAAAAATATCTGAAGGCTGCGACAATTTCTGCACCTATTGTATAATTCCTAAACTAAAAGGCAAGAATAGATCTAGAAAGCTAGAAAACATCGTAGACGAAGTCAAATACTTAGTTAAAAATGGAACTAGAGAAGTAATTTTAATAGCACAAAATACCACTGACTATGGAATAGATCTATACGGTGAATATAGACTTGCAAAACTTCTACATGAACTTGAAAAAATTGAAGATTTAAAATGGGTAAGGGTAATGTACCTTTATCCAGACCATTTCACAAAAGAATTGGTGGATGAATTTAAAAATAATAAAAAGCTTGTAAAGTATGCAGATATTCCTCTTCAACATGTGTCGGATCATGTTTTAAAGAGGATGAACAGAAGAACCAACCAAGAAGATATTATAAATCTTATAAAATCACTTAGAAGTGAAATTGATGGAATGGTCATAAGAACCACATTTATAGTTGGTTTTCCAGGAGAAACTGAAGAAGATTTCAATGAGCTTTTGGAATTTATTAGTTTTGCAAAACTAGATAGGGTTGGAGCATTCACATATTCAAAAGAAGAAGGAACGCCGGCAGCCAATTTAGAAGGACAGATTCCAGAAGATGTAAAACAAGATAGGTTTGAAAGACTTATGATGGAACAGATGGAAATATCTGAAGATCTTTTGAATTCAAAAGTTGGTAAAGTTTTAGAAGTTTTGATTGAAGAAAGAGCAGACGACTCAACTTATATTGGAAGATCGGAGTATGATGCTCCTGAAATTGACACAGAAGTCATATTTACTTCGGATAGAGAGCTTGAGATAGGGAGTTTTGTAAAAGTATTTATTGAAGATAGCCAAGAATACGAATTATTGGGAGTTTATAATGAATATAGCAAATAAATTGACATTTATGAGGATGATACTGGTACCATTGTTTGTACTATTTATGTATCTTCCCGGAGATAATTATAGGATGATAGCTACTATTATATTTGTAGCTGCGTCATTTACAGATTTTTTAGACGGATATCTAGCAAGAAAGAAAGGACTTGTAACAACTTTTGGAAAATTTGCAGATCCATTGGCAGATAAAATTCTGGTAGCAAGTGCCATAATACTTCTTTCGGAACTTGGAATCATACCAGGATGGACAGTAATAGTAATAATTGCTAGAGAATTTGCAATTACAGGATTTAGAGTTATAGCTGCATCTGAAAATATCACAATTGCAGCAGGTCCTCTAGGAAAGATAAAGACAGCAACTCAAATGGTTGGAATAATTCTTATACTTTTAAACTACACTCCATTAGTTAAAATAGGAATTATACTTTATTATATTTCAGTATTCTTTACAATTCTATCAGGTGTGGATTATATAGTAAGGAATAAAGAGGTACTAGATCTTGAAAACATCTAATATTGTAGAAATTATATCCGTTGGTGATGAAGTATTAAGAGGATTTACTGTTAACACAAATGGAGCATATTTAGCAAAATACTTATTCGATAGAGGATATATCATCAAGTATCAAACAAATATCGGCGATAATGAATTTGATGTAACAGAAGCTATAAAGGTTGCATCTAAAAGAGCAAGTCATATATTTTTAATAGGAGGTCTTGGACCTACAGAAGATGATTTAACCAAGGAAATACTTGCAAAATACTTGGGAAGAAATCTAATTGAACACAAGGAAAGCTTATTAAACTTAGAAAAATATTATAAGGGTAGAAATAGAAAACTTACTAAGTCTTCTAAAAAACAGATAATGGTACTAGAAAATTCTACAGTTTTAAATAATCTAGTTGGTATAGCGCCTGGCGAAATATTAGAAGAAAATGGTATAAAATACTATTTATTGCCTGGTCCACCAGGAGAATTTCACTTCTTAGTGGATGAATATTTCGATAAATATTTAGAAAAGGAAGTCTTTTATTCAGAAAAAATAAATGTACATGCCTTAGGAGAATCACTTATAGAGGTAAGACTTAGAAAGCTAGATATAGATAAAGATATAACGGTTAACACCTATGCAAAAGGTGCATTTACAGAAATTGATGCCATTTCATATACTAAAGACAAAGATAAGTTTGATACTTGCATAAAACTTATAAAAAAAGAATTTAAGGGATTTACATTTGAAGAAAAATCATTAGAAGAAGCCATAGTTAAAAGACTCATAAAGAAAGGACTAAAGATTTCTTTTATGGAAAGTATAACGGGAGGTAGACTAGCTTCAAGCATAACATCTGTTCCTGGTAGCTCAAATGTTTTAAAAGAATCATATGTAACATATTCTAATGAAGCGAAAATAAAATTGGGTGTAGATAAAAATATTATTGAAAAATACACTGTAGTTAGTAAGGAAACTGCTAGAAGTATGGCCGAGGCTCTAGAAAAGATTACTGGAGCGGACATTGTTGTTTCCGTAACTGGAGAAGCAGGACCTACACCAAGTGTAAAGGAAGTAGGAACGGTTTATTCCTCTATTAGATATAGAGATGAGATAGAAGATTTGTCGTTTAATTTAAGTGGATCAAGAGAAAATATTCAAAATAGTTCCACCACAAGCATATTATCACGTATACTTTTAATAATTGGAGGTTAATATGGATTTAAATTTAGAAAACAAAGAAAAACAAAAAGCCTTAGAGACAGCGGTAACTAAGATTGAAAAACAATTCGGTAAAGGTGCAGTAATGCTTCTTGGAGAAAACTCAAAACTGGATATAGAGTCAATTCCAACAGGCTCTCTAAGTCTGGATGTAGCACTTGGAATCGGTGGAATACCAAAGGGAAGAATAATAGAAATATATGGACCAGAAAGTTCTGGTAAGACAACCCTTGCACTTCACATAGTAGCTGAAGCTCAAAAAATGGGTGGAATAGCAGCATTTATTGATGCTGAACACGCATTGGACCCACAATATGCTAGAGCTCTTGGCGTAGATGAAAAGAACCTTATCATATCACAACCAGATTCCGGAGAACAAGCTCTAGAAATTGCAGAGCATTTGATTAGATCAAACGCAGTATCTGTAATCATCATAGACTCAGTCGCAGCCTTAACACCAAAGGCAGAAATCGATGGTGAAATGGGAGATGCAATGGTCGGAAGACATGCAAGACTTATGTCTCAAGCTCTTAGAAAATTCACAGGCGCTATTCATAAATCTCAAACATCTGTAATCTTTATTAACCAACTTCGTGAAAAAATCGGTGTAGTATTTGGAAATCCAGAAACTACAACAGGTGGACGTGCACTTAGATTTTATTCATCTGTAAGGCTTGATATTAGAAAGATTGAAACCTTAAAACAAGGTGATGACATGATAGGTAACAGAGTAAGAGTAAAAGTAGCTAAAAATAAAGTCGCTCCTCCATTTAAACAAGTTGAATTTGACATCATGTATGGAAAAGGAATTTCCAGATCAGGAATATTAATAGATATGGGAGTGGACTATGGATTTGTTGACAAATCAGGTTCATGGTATAGCTATGGTGAAGAAAAATTAGGCCAAGGAAGAGAAAATGCAAAAATCTTCCTAGAACAAAATAAAAATATTGCAGATGAAATAGAAGCTAAAATTAGAGAAACATTAAAACCAAAAGAAGAAGCTGAGGTGGATTCAAAAGAAGTAAAAGAAGAAGATATAGAAAAAGGATTCTTAGAATAATGAAAATTCTTTACTTTACTGACACCCACTATAGAGGTACCAATCCTCAAAACAGATTGGATAACTTTTTAGAAACACAAGTAAAGAAGACGGAAGAAGTTATGGAGATCGCAAGAATGGAGGATGTGGATTATATCCTTCATGGAGGCGATCTCTTTGACCGTCCAGATATAGCTATATCAGTAGTTTCAACTTTTGCTAAGATATTTAAAGAAGCTCCTGCACCAATATATATAGTTAGTGGAAACCACGACATATATGGCCACAATCCAGACACCTTAAATAGAACTGTCATGGGTCTTCTTTGCGATTTAAAAGTTTTAAATTTAGTAAACGGAAAAGATATCTACTTAAGAAAAGATGTAGTAGTTAAACTTACTGGGACTCCATATAAGTATGGTATGGATCTTAAAGAAAATATGAAGAGATACCTGGTAAAAGAAGAAGAGAAAGATTACGACTATAGAATTCATATGACCCATGGATTTATAATCGATAAATCTTTTGTAAACACTGTAGATTATACAACGGTTGAAGATTTATACACAACGGATGCAGATATTACTCTTTGTGGGCATTATCATCTAGGGTTCAAAACAGTTTGTCATGAGGAAGATGGACACAAGAAATACTTTATTAATCCAGGAGCCATGGTAAGACTTTCAAATTCAATGCTTGAAATAAAGAGAAAACCCAAAGTTGTAATAATAGAACTGACGGATGAAATAAAACTAAAGGAAATCTATTTAAAATCTGCATTAGATGGAGAGTTGGTCCTAGATAGAAGCGTAATGGAAAACTTTAAGTCTAAGAGAAGTAGAGATTTAGCCTTTAGTGATATGGTTAATTCAAATTTAAATTTAAATAAGTTAAATATCTTTGACATGATTTCGGAAATAGCAAAAGAAAATAATTTACCAGAAAAAGTCAGAGAAGAAGCGATAAAAAGAATAGGGGAGGCTGAGTTAGAAAGCAAATGAAATATATAAAGAAAGTTCACTTGATAAATTTCCAATCTCATGCCGACTCTATTTTAGATTTCGATGAAGGTTTAAATGTAATTCTCGGTAGAAGTGATAGTGGAAAGACAGCGGTAATAAGAGCTATTAAATGGGCTCTTTACAATGAGCCAAGAGGAGATTACTTTGTTCGAATCGGAGAAAAGGATACCTCTGTTGAAATAACATTTTCTGATGGCGCTGTACTTAAAAGAGCTAGAAACGGAAATAAAAATGTATATGAATTTACAAATCTACTGGGTGAAGTTACAAGGTATGAAGGATTTGCCGGAGAAGTACCTCAAGAAATAATTGATCAAACAGAAATATTTAAAGACTCAATAGGTCAAAACAGTCAAATTCTCTATATACAAGATCAACTTGAAGGACCGTTTTTATTATCACTAAGTCCTGGTCAAAAAGCAGCGGAGATTGGGAAATTAATAGGAGTAGATATCTTAGATATAGCCATTACAAATACTAGAAGAGATACATTAAAATTAAATGGAATTTTAAGAGAAAAGAAAGAAGAGAAAGAAAAATTAGAGAAAGAA
>CAMYEJ010000069.1 GCA_947254665.1 uncultured Peptoniphilus sp. | reverse complement strand
ATAGAAACGATATAACTTATGATTTCTTTGCGATACATAGTAACCTCCCTTCAAAAATATTCTACGAAATAAAATTTATTAAACTATTAAATTAATAAAATAAAATATCTTTTTTTTATTATATCAAATATATTATCTACAATCTATTTACTCCACTGTAAAATAAATTCTAAAAATTTTACAAAAGTCATCCTTTCGGGTGATGTGGAGATATTTTAAATTTAGTATTATAAATTTATAAAGTTATCGTTGGATTACAAATAAATAGGAGGACGCTATGTCAAAGAGTTTAAAGAGGGTAGGTACTGTTTTGTTAATAGTAACAGCAGTTTTTATGACAGGATTTAAAGCACAAAACGATGTAAAAATCTATGTAAACGGAAAACTTGTAAAATCAGATCAACCGCCACTTATATTTGAAAACAGAACCTTTGTGCCAGTCCGTGTCATTGCAGAAGGTCTAGGAGCAAAGGTTCTCTATCATAGAGAAGATATGACTGTGACCATAGAAAAAGATCACACAAATATTCTTCTAGCAATAGGAGATGACACGGCTTGGTATTCAGATGAAGAGAAATCCGGACCTGTGCTTCTAGATGAGTCGGCGTTTATAAGAAATAATAGAACCTACATTCCACTTAGATCCGTTTCAGAACTATTTGATATGGATGTCAACTGGAACGCCAAGAAGAGATCAGTCTACATAAACGACAAAACTATTTCAGACGATATAGATAAGAATAACGCAGGGGACGAAGTTCTAGAAAGATTAAAAAAACTTTCGATCATCGGTGATGGACGATTCTACATGGAAGTTAGCGATTACAAAGTCGATCGAGGTGGAACAAAAGACGAAGGCTATTTTGTAACCCTTAGAAAAGATAATCCATTTGACGAAAATCTTGCGGAGTTAGTGGGACACTACTTTATAAACGAAACTGGAACCATGGTCTTAAAATATGACGTGGTAAACGATACATTTGAAAGAATTTATTAAAAATTATTTAATTTAAGGAGGAAAAAATGGGATTTATACAAGCATTTAAAGGTTCAATAGGAGGAACTCTCGCAGATCAATGGAAAGATTTTTACGGACCGATGGAAGGAGCTCCGGCAACTGCGGCAGTGTTCCCAGGAGTACCAATGGGAACAAACAACGGTAGAGGAGCAAATTACAAAGGAAATGACAATGTAATTACCAATGGAACTAAGGTCATCGTTCCAGAAGGAACCGCCCTCGTAACCATCCAAGACGGAGCAATCACCGGCATAATTACAGAAATAGGCGGATATATTTACAGCACAGACGATCCAAATTCAAAATCCATATTTTCAGGGGACGGACTGATGGACTCCTTAGTCAAAACATCCTGGGAAAAATTTAAGTTTGGAGGCATACCAGCCACTAACCAATTAATTTTCTATGTTAATTTAAAAGAAATACCAAACAATAGATTTGGAACTCAAAGTGAAATCTATTGGGACGACGCCTTCTTCGGCACCCAAGTAGGAGCAGTAACAAGAGGAACATACACGGTTCAAATCGTGGACCCAATCTTATTTTTAAAAAATTTCGTTCCAGTTAAATATCTAAGTTCTGGAGCACCAGCCTTCGATTTAAGCGATATGGATAACGAAGCTTCAGAACAACTATTTAACGAAGTAGTTGGCAGTCTATCAGCAGCATTTTCAAACTATACCAACGACCCAACCAGGGGCAATAGGATGAGCAAGATCCAAGGAGATCAAATTGGATTTGCAAAATCTCTATCAGCTGCAGTTGAAGACGGTTACGAATGGAGAACCACCCGCGGTTTAGAAATTGTGAAGACAGCCATCTTAGCCATCGAATATGACGAAGACACCAAGGAAATGATGAAGGATGTCAAGAGAGCCGATGCACTTTCAGGCTCCCGTGGCAATTCATTTATGCAACAATCAGTGGCAAGAGGTATGCAAGCAGCAGGAGAAAATGGTGGCGGAGCAAACATGGCATTTATGGGAATGGGCATGAACGCAGCAGGAAATATGATGGGTGGAGTTCAACAACCAAATGTAGGAAACTCCTACCAACCTAATTTCGGTGGCGGAATGAACCAAAACCAAGGATATCAAAACCAAGGATACCAAAACCAAGGATACCAAAACCAAGGACAAAACCAAGGCTATTATGACCAAGGTCAAAATCAAAATCAAAACCAAAATCAAAGCCAACCACCAGAAGATCCAACAGAAAAACTAATCAAGATGAAGAAACTTCTCGATGCAGAAGTCATAACCCAAGAAGAATTTGACAAGGTGAAGAGGGAAATACTAGGACTATAGGTGATCTTATGAAGGACGATATAAAAATAATAGATATGACAAGCGGCTTAAAGGATGGTCAGATCAAATGTCCTAAGTGTGGTTCAACAGACATAGAGACCAACACCAAAACCGGCAAGCTCAGATGTAATTTCTGTAGAACTGAATTCGAGCCAGAACTAGCACCAGAAGACCAAGACATAAGCACATTGGAAGGAACTACCATGGGAAGTGGAGCTGCAGACATAGACGAAGCTGCGGAAAGTATGGTGACAGTCAAATGCGAAAGCTGCGGCGCAGAAGTAGTAATCGACACCAACACCACCACCCAGGCAAGATGCCACTGGTGCCGCAACACACTTTCTATAAACAATATAGTACCCAATGGAGCAGTGCCAGATGTAATCCTTCCATTTAGCGTAACTAAGAGTGACGCCCAAGAAGAGATAGAGAAATTTGTAAAACAGAGAAAATTTTTTGCCCATCCAAAATTTACAAGGGAGTTTACCACAGAGAACATCTGCGGAGTATACCTTCCGTACATGCTTGTGGATGTAAACGCCCACATGCACTTATGGGGCGAAGGAGAAATCAAAACAAATAGCTACGAAGTAGGCACAGGGGACGACAAACATACGGAGTACGACGCAGATTGCTACGAAATCGAAAGAGACTTCGATATATTTATAGATGATCTATCCATAGAATCTTCAACAGACAAACTGGATTACACAGCCAAGGACAAGACCACCAATATCATAAACGCTATCATGCCCTTTGACACAGAAAACTCTGTCAAGTTCAACGCCAACTACATGAAAGGCTACACATCAGAGAAGAGAGATAGCAATATCGATTTTCTAAGAGAAACAGTCTTTGCACAAAGCTCCGACGTCGCAAGACTTGCAGCAAAGGAGACCACAGAAGAATATGACAGAGGCGTAAGATGGGAGGACGAAGATTACAAGGTAAAAGGCGATTCATGGAAGGCAGCCTACCTACCAGTGTGGCTCTACAGCTATATGCAAAAGAAAAACGGCAAGAATCTACTTCACTATGTGGCGGTAAACGCAAGGACCAAGGAAACCATGGGCAGCGTGCCTATAAACTTTACGAAACTATTTATCTGTTCAGTCCTTGTTGAAATCTTTGGAGGAATAGCAGCATACGTACTAAATATAATTGCAGCTATGAGCATGTTTGATGACACAAAATTCCAAGATTCAAGACAGCTCTTCTGGATCCTATTAGTATCAGGATTCGTCTTCTACTTCACAATATATGCAAGGTATAGAAACTCAGACGAAAGGCACCACTACGAACTAGAAACCAAGCACGAAATAAGTAACCTAATTTGCGAAGATAAATTTGTAAAAAATCTAAAAGGACTTTCAGAATGTTATATCGAAGGCGAAAACTCAAGTGAACTAAAAGGCAATAGGCTCGATCTAACCAAGGACAAACACCTCAAAAAAGCAAAAGAAAAAGGAATCTTGGATGAGGTCGAAGAAAACAAAAAGAGACTTAACGAGACTTTTGACAAATAGTCATAAATTAACATGATTAGAAAATGAAAGGAGAAAATAATGGGATTATTCGGTAAAAAAGAAAAAATAGAAATAACTGATCACTTTCATAATTCATACTCCTAGAAAAACTGGGAAAGACAAAGGCACTCAAAATTTGGGGTGCTTTTGTATTTATTTTTCAAATCTCATACTTTCGGGTGATGTGCAAAAAGAAATAATTTTGTAAGATAAAGGTAGAAAGCTAAGAACCCATTTACATACAAGATAAGGAGGAGAATTATGAAAAGAACAAAGAGATTTATATCCCTATTTTTAACAATTATGATACTACTAGGGGCAGTAGTCTTTAGTCCTACGCCAGTACAGGCTCAAGGAGGAGAGACGGGACCACCACAATGGGTGAAAAACCAAATTACCAAAGACTTAAATACGGATTTAAAAAATCCAGGATCAGTAAAATTCTATGAACCTATCATAGAGGAAGACAAAGAAATAGCAAATAAATGGACTGCAAAACTTCTAGTAGCAGCCAGAGACAGTGAAGAGACAGCGGGGGATTATTCTCTCTTCGCGGGTGTTTTATGGTTTTAGATAAGGAGGGAAAAAGATGAAAGATAATAAAAAAACTATTACAAAAAAGCTTTTAGCTTTTACATTAGCATTTATTTTACTTATGACATCGTTGCCGTTAAATGTTTTTGCTGAAATGGGAAATGAGTCAAATAGTAATTTTATCGAAGAAAATGCAGGAGAAGTAAAAAATCCTGTAGGTATAGGAAAAAACTCTAAAGATGAAAAAGCTAAGGAAAGTCCATATCAAGCGGCTAAAAATCCGGATAACATAGTTGGCAATGAAATTCCGGATGGAACGATTAACTATGGATCATTTGGAAAAACTAAAATATTTAAAGTTTCAGGTAATATGATTAGAAATGCCGGAAATAGAGGATCATCAGCGCCTCAATGGGTTAAAGATTTAATTAAACCCGGCGGAACACTTGATTCTGATTTAGTAAATGCGGGTTCTGTAAAGGCATATAAGCCGGTTGTGGAAGAAGACCCAAATATAGCTAACAAGTGGACAGTAAAGATGCTTGTAGCGGCAAGGGATTCTGTAAAAACCTCTAAGATTGTACTGGTCATAGATACATCAGGCAGTATGAACGACGATAATCGTATAGAGGGTGCAAAAGACGCCGCTAATGCCTTTGTTGACAATGTGTTAGACGGCTCACAAAGTACACAAATAGGTATTGTGCGTTTTGCTGCAAATGTTAGCATTGTATCAGATTTTACAAACAATAAAGACGAATTGCATAGTAAGATTAATGCTTTATCAGCTAAAGGCGGAACCTTTACTCAAGCCGGAGTAAAGCAAGCCAGAACAATGCTTGCCAAATCCGGTGCAGATAAGAAATATATGGTCGTGCTGTCAGATGGTGTGCCGACATTCAATTACCAAATATCTGATCCAAATAATTATTTGATTGATGGAGGACCGGGAAGTCATACCTATGAAAAACAGACTGGTACGAATGTGCCGGAAAATGAATTTTTATACAACGAGTCAGCTACTGGAGCAGGCAGCAGTATGTGGGAAGAATATGAAAGTGTGTATAAGGGTGGATTCCTTTTCCCAATCTACGAATATCATTATTACAACAGCGGAAACTGCGCCATTGCCGAATCCGGCTTTGCCAAAGCCGCCAATATGCGTGTATTTACAGTTGGATTACAAACAGATGCAACGGGAAGCGGGGTTCTTCGTGATATGGCATCTGCTCCCGGAGATTTTACAGAGGTAACAGATGTAAACCAACTAACTCCTGTATTTAAACAAATAGCAGCACAAATACTAAAAACTGTAAATCAAGCAACAGTAAATGTTAACTTTAACACAGGCTTTCAGTTGCCGGATGATTTTAATCCCGCAACAGCAGAGCACTCACCAGGCTCAGAAATTACAATAGTTGATGGAAAGCCGAAATGGACAATGGCAACAGTAGCCACAGTATTTGATGAAGATGATCCGTCATTAAAGTATGAGTATATAACATATACCGTGACAATAAATGATGATATTTTAAAAAATAACAGTCCTGAAAATGGAATTAATCCGTTAGGTCAAATCTCTATGACCTATACAGACCGGAATGGGAATCCACAAACAACAGATTTTCCTGAAACTAAAGTAACACCTAAACTGTTTGTATTGAATAAGGTTGTTACAAACAATGCAGGTGGAGCGGCAGTGGATTCAGATAAGCGTGAATTCCAATTTAAGGTGGAAAAAGTCAACGGAAGTGGATATACTTACCACGAAACTATCAGTCTAAGACCCGGCGAACGAAAAATCATTCATAATCCGAATAAAAATGAAGCTTATCGTGTATATGAGCTTAGTACTGCAAAGGTATATGATGAAAATAATGAAAATCCATTAAATTTTAATGTTACGACCTATTATAATAAATTTGAGGTAACGGCAAATGGTGATTTATCAACGACAACCGGTGATGCACCGGCAAGCGACGGTATAGGTAAATCTATTACGGGTTCAATATCCGACGGAACAGCAGGGGAAAGACTGAACGTTACCTTTAAAAATTGGGAAGAAGAAGAGGCCAGAGCTAAGATCAGTGTCCATAAGATTGTAGAGCAATCTAGGGGAATGAGCAGACAAACTCCTCCAACCTTTACAATTAATTTGAAGAGGAAAAAAGGAGTAGTTCCGGGAATGGAAAAGCAACATGACTGGGATCAACCGGTAGGAATGAATCAAACAGTAACAATTCCTCACATGATGAGATTTACAACCTATATAGTGACAGAAAAAGATTTAGCAAGTATATCGCCATATGCTCCGAAAGTAGGAGAACAAGGCAAAGAAGTGGAAATAACCCTATATAAAGTAATTGCAGGAGGAGGAAAAGGACAGATTATTGACTTTACTAATGTCTACAATTCGAGTGCAACAGTAAATGTAACAGCTACTAAAACTTGGAAAAATGGACCGGATAAAGATCATACCGCACCGGTATTTGAATTATATGCAGATGGAAAAAAGGTTGATGGTGTAACTCCGACAATTGCACCATCAAGCGGTACAGCAAACAGCTTTACCTATACTTGGACTGTACAGGCTATTAATGCAACGACACATTTGCCAATAGAATATACAGTAAAGGAAGCAGACGTAGGTGCGAATAACAAGATAACAGTAAATAATCATATCTATAAAGTAAGTCAGCATGGCAATGCAATTACCAACACTTATGAAATACCGAATAATGGTACATTTACAGCCACAAAAGTATGGTCTGGAGATGAAAAAGTAACAAGACCAACTATGAATTTTGAGTTGTTGCGAAGAGTTGGAAATGCAGAAGGTGAACAGGTACCGGGAGCAGAAGTTATAGAAATAGACGGAAGCAAAACAACTGCAACTTGGACAGGCTTAGAAACTACAAATGCAGCAGGTGATGAGTATACATTCTATGTAGAAGAAAGCCTTAAGAATCCGGGAGATGTCAACAACGACAACTGGAAGTTAGGCAAATTTGATGATAAAGCAAAATCAATCACTAACACAGTAAAAACAGCTAACGATGGACTTGGAAAACTAACAATAAAGAAAGTTCTTAAAAACGAAGCTGAAGCTAATCAAATG
>CAMYEJ010000068.1 GCA_947254665.1 uncultured Peptoniphilus sp. | reverse complement strand
GAATTATTTTTTCAAGTTTTACTTTTATTTTAATATTTATTATTTCTAAGTTTAAGGGTCTCGATTATGATTTGGCTAAGATTATGTTTCTATCTATTCTACTCGGAAATATTTTTTACAAGTTCTTAAAAGATAGAAAGAGTTTGAATAATTTGGCGAAATTTAGTTATATTTCTTTTCTCTTAGGTGGAGGTATTCTCTACATAGTTTTTTTAGTTGAATGGGCTGGAATCTATGGAAGATAAGCTAGAACTTAAAAATAGACTAAAGGAAATTAGAGCTGAGAAGAAACTGACTCAGCAGAATTTGGCTGACATGGTCGGTGTTTCGCGAAATACTATTAGTTCTATTGAAACGGGAGAATTTTGTCCGACTTCTAGGCTTGCTCTTATTCTTTGCATTGCCCTTGATAAAAAGTTTGAAGATATTTTTTATTTTGATATAAATTAATAGAGGTACTATGAAAAACAAGGAATTTTGGAAATTTTAGCCTATTTTGTTGTAGGTATTGTATTTTTCTTTGTATACTACCTACTTATGACAGAGGTTTTTGATATATATCCTTGCGGTGGATTTGCGCTTATTCCAACTATTTATTTTGTGGTTGCAATCTTTGCTTTTCCAAAGGCGGGAGATATTATTTCAAATAAGACGAAGGATGCTATTTTACCATCTAATTTTATAATGCCACTTGCCTATATTATTGCTCCTTTCTTTCTATTTTCAAAAAGGTAAAATTTACACAAAAAAAACAGGGGTTGACCCTGTTTTTTAGTTGCAATTTAAGAAGAATTCGAGAAGCACTTTTAGTGAGTTTTTCATCTCTCCTACTACCAAGTATTCTTCGGTGGTGTGGACTTTTTCCATGCCCACGCCGATTATGATGGAGTTGAATCCTTCTTCTGAGAAGAAGTTGGCATCGCTTCCTCCGCCGATTACTTGTAGTTTTGCATCTATTCCTATATTTTTATATGCTTTTATAAATCTGTTCGCTAGATTTAGCTCGTCTTTTGAAGTGAGCATTGGATATACATTGTTGGTTTTGAAATTATATCCTGCTCCATACTTGTCACAGACTTCTTCACAGATTTTTCTATAATCGTCTAGGACTTCATCTAATCTTTCGTAACTGTGTGCTCTGACTTCTCCTTCTGCCACTGCGTAGTCTGGGACTACGTTGGTTGGAAACTCTGAGTGAAGTTTAGAGATATTTGCGGTGGTGGTTTCATCTATTCTAAGAATATTCATCTTCGAAATTATTTCTGAAATAATTTGGATGGATGAGATTCCCTTTTCTGGTTCGATGCCTGCGTGAGCCTTTTTGCCTCTAACTTCTAAGGTAAATAGATTGCAGGTTGGCGCTTGGTGGGCTACGAATTTAGATGGACCGCCATTATCAAGTACGATCATATCCTTTGACGGATTTATATTTTTATAGACCTCTTGCCAATTTATATTCTTTGCACCGAGCATTCCGATTTCTTCTGCCGGTGTAAATATTGCGTAAACTGTTGGGAATTTTAGACCTGATTCTTTTAAGAATTTAAGGGTGTAGAGGATGATTGCTACTCCAGCCTTGTCATCTCCTCCCAAAGTTGTGGTGCCATCGGTTTTGATTTTACCATCGTCTTCTATGATCACCACGCCTTTATTTGGTTCAACTACATCCATGTGGGCACTTAGAGTGTAGGATGAGTCCAGTGCTCCTTCAAGCTTAGTAAATATTACAGGGGTGTTGCCGCCGTAAGCGTCGTAGGAATTATCCAGGTACACTGGAAGGTCCATTTCTTTTAAATAATTTATAATGTATTCTGCTACATCTTTTTCATTCTTTGAGGGACTGTAAATGCTTACTAGTTCCTTAAATATATTTTTAAGTTCATTTAAATTTACGTTCATGCCTGCTCCTTTCTGTATATGATAATTGTATCAATAAAAGCTTCAAATATAAAGAAAAATCGCAAAAATTTGACATATGGAGGATGAATTGGTAATCTATTCTAAACGGAGGTATGAATGAAAAGAAATAGAATATTATCGATGATACTTTTGCTATTGATGTTACCGATGACAGTTTTTGGTACCATTGATAGAAAAGAAATAGATTCAGCCAATGCAAAATTTCAAAAGATGAAGGCGGAATCTGGTACGTTAGCAGAATTTATCAGAGATTTAAATATTATAATAGACAAGGTCGATGTCACCAAGGTTTTGAAACATAAGCCTATGTCAATAGATGGAAGTGCATCCATTGCTCTTCGCGATTTTACAGAGAGAGTCGGTGCGAAGGTGACCTGGTATGAACATTCAAGAATGATTGGAATTGAAAAGGGCAAGTCTCATATATTGATTCCAGTTGATAAAAAGGCAATGTGGGTCAATGGAAAGATTGTCGATACAAACATAGCTGCCAAGATTTATGGAGAGACTTCAACTACATATATCCCTCTTAGAAGTATTGCAGAAGCCCTGGGATATAAAGTTGAGTTTGACGATGAAACTTTTACGGCTAAGCTAATTTCACAAAAGAAAACTAAATAATAATTTATAAAGACACAGAGCAATCTGTGTTTTTGTTTGCAATTTATTCGTTTATTTAAATTAGATGGTACTCTTATTTAATAATATAGTAAAATAATAATGAGGGGAGATGGATTTGAAAAAGAGACTTATCCTTATAGCTTTATTTATTTTGCTAATTATATTTGGAATTTCTAATATACATATTAAAACTGAAGAGAAAGATATAAAGACCAAGTCCGGTGAGGCGAAGTTAGTCCTATATAGAAAGATATTTTCTTCCTATTCAAATCGCATAGAAATTGAAAGGAATGGAGAAGTGTATCTAAAGGATTTTAAAGGCAAGAACCCTCTAAATATTTGGAAGTTTGAAGCAGGAGATGTGGAAGGTGATAAAGAGGAGGAGCTTGCCCTTGGAGTTTATAAGAAATCTCCACACCACCAGGTTATGGCGAAGAGAGTTTTTCTCTACAATATTGTAGATGGAAAGCTAAAACCGAAGTTTCGTGCATCGCGGCTTGCGCTTCCC
Organism: uncultured Peptoniphilus sp.; assembly: GCA_947254665.1. Classification (GTDB taxonomy): domain Bacteria; phylum Bacillota; class Clostridia; order Tissierellales; family Peptoniphilaceae; genus Peptoniphilus_B. Next base: position 4,570 of record CAMYEJ010000068.1, on the reverse strand, counting down.
ATGGATGATTTTATTCTCTATGACATTGACAAGGACGGAAGAGATGAAGTAGTTTCCATAGAAATAAAGGAAAACATCTACTTCATAGCTGCCTACCACTACAAGAATTTTCATCTGACTAGGGATTATGTAAGTGAACCTCTTGAAGAAAAACCTAAGTTTTCAGATGATGGAAAGATTATTTACAGAGATAGAAGTTTCGATTTAAAAATTAATGGAGAGGAGATAATTTTAAAATGAAAAACAATTTGAAAAAATATTTTGCCATTGGGCTTGCGGCGATTATACTGGTATCATGTGGTCCAAAGGGCGCAGATGTAAATGATGCAAAAGAAAAAGTTCCATTTACAAATCCAATTGCAGATTTAAAGAAGAAAGTAATATTCCCTAAGTTTGAAGAAACGAGTGTCGAGGCGGCTGTGCCGGAATATAGTGTAGCTGAAGATCTTTCAAATATCTCTAATATTAACGACTACATAAATGATTATTTCACATTCAACGAAGAACAAACAAAAGCCCTAGTTGAAAATAAGTTTTTTGTAGATGGTAGCAGAGCCTATGAGCAACCTTTTGAAGTCTACGAAGGCAATGAGTACGGATTTTTACCGAACTTCGTAACTGCTGATAGTTTGCTTCATCTATTCCATGTTTCCTACGATGCACTGCTTCGTGAACTTGAAGTAGAGAAATTTATGCCAAGACTAATTGAAGTAAGTGATGCCATGGCGACGAAATCCTTAGAAGACTATAATGATGCAACGGATCCTGCGATTAAGGAACTTGCTAAGAAGAATACTGCATACTTCATACTAGCTTTGAAACTTTTTGGCGGTGCATACAGCGAACCACTTCCAGGGGAAATTATGGATTTGGTGGAAAAAGAATATAAAAATATCGAAGCCATGTCAAAGGCAGATTCCAACTTGGTGGCAAAAGCGGTGGACTATTCACAATTTAAACCTCGTGGACATTACACCCGTTCTGAAGAACTTAAAAAATATTTCCGTGGCGTCATGCTATTTTCACAGGAAGCGATGATCTTCTATGACGATGAGGGAAAACCAATCGATGAAAATATTATCCAAGGACTTATGATGGCTAAAAATCTTATAAACGACGAAGAATCTTTCAAAAAATGGGAAGATGTCAATGATTCTGTAAACTTCCTTGTAGAAAACTCTGAAGATGTGGATCCATACCTAATGGGTCAAGTCTACTTCAGTCATTTTGATAAAAATACAGATGTAGATGAACTTGCAAGCGAAAAGAATCTAAAAAAAGTACACAAGACCTTGGATCAGCTTCCTAAACCAAAAATTCAATACTATGAAGATACTTCATTTAGATTTATGCCACAAAGGGCTGTGCTTGACAATGTGTGGGCACAAAACTTACTAGATGCCAACAGACCTTCTGAAAGACCACTATATTCTGGTTTAGACATCATGGGTGTCATGGGAAATAAAGTTGCAGAAGAAATGGTACTATCTGATGAACAGAATAAAAAATGGGATGCCTTTGAAACTCAGTACAAAGAAGCAAAGGACATGGCAAAGGTGCTTAACGACGAAACTGAAGGAAGAAAGAATGTGTACCGTTCATGGCTTTGGATGCTAAAATCCTACGAAGAAGAAATACCTGGAAGTATCCCAGAATTTATGAAGTCAAAAGCCTGGACGTTTAAAGATCTAAACACACAACTTGGATCTTGGGCACAGCTAAAACATGATACCATTCTCTACGGCAAACAAGCGGCAGCAGAGATGGGTGGCGGAGAGGAAGAACGTGAAATGCCTCAGTCCTATGTTGAACCTCGCGTCAAGCTCTATGACAGAATGATCTGGGCAATGAACTACATGAGAGAAAATCTAAAATCCAGAGAACTTCTCACAGAAGCTAATGAAAAGAATATGAATAATTTTATAGAAATGGTGGATTTTTTAAGAAAGGTCAGTGTAGCCGAACTTAAAAATGAAATTGTGGACGCAAAAGACCAAGAAAGACTATTCTATATCGGCGGGGAAATGGAAAATATATTTATCAAATTCGTCGATGAAAAGGTGGAATCCTTCAATGAAATAGAGGAACAGGCTGATAGAAATATGGCAACCGTTGCAGACCTTATGGTGACTGTAGAAAACACTGTCGGCATCGAGCCAAGTAAATATTTGGAAGTCGGTTCAGGAATGGCGCAAGAAATGTATGTCGTATATAAAATAGGGGACAAGATTATAATGGGTACAGGTCCAGTGTACTCTTACTACGAATTCCTATCCGACGAAAGAATGACCGACGAAGAGTTCCAAACTAAATTATACGACTCACTTTACACTCCTGATGCTAAGAATCCATTGGAACAACCTAGCTGGACAGAAATATATAAAGCAGACACAGTTTATGATTACTAGGGAGATACTATGAAAGTAAGATTTGCAAAAGTAGATGATATAGAAAGAATACTAAAGCTTTTAAAAGAAAATCACGCAGACAATGTGGTGGATAAGACCAACGGTTTTGTAACTACAAATATAACTAGAGAACAACTAAAGGATTTAATCGAAAAAGAAAATGGAGTGGTAATCGCAGAGGAAGGAGAAAAACTATTGTCCTTTGCCTTTGCGGCACCATGGAAATATTGGTCTCAGTGGCCACTTTTCGAATACATGATCGAAATCTTGCCGGAATATAAATTCAAAGGAGAAAGTCTGAGCGTAGAAAATTCCTACCAATACGGACCCGTTTGTGTCGATGAATCTGCAAGGGGAAAGGGAGTGTTCGAAGAAGTATTTTTCAAATCCCTTGAGAGCATGTGTAGATTTCCGATAATGGCGACATTTATAAATACGGTAAATCCGAGATCCTACACAGCTCACACCAAGAAGGTGGGCATGGAAGAGATAGGAAAGTTTAAGTTCAACGGAAATACCTACTACCTAATGGCGATAGGAACAGATCACAAGAGAAAATAAATAGATAAGATGGAGGGAGACCTCCATTTTTTATTTTTTGAAAATTAACATCAAATTTATAAATACAAAAAAATAAAACCCAGTCTCCTGGGTTTCATACAAAGTGAATTATTTAAATATTATTCTATTTAAAGAATGCGTGGTATGCCTTTGCAGTCATGTAGCAGTCAGCCTTTGAAACTAGTTCGATAGGAGCATGCATTGAAAGCATAGCAGTTCCACAGTCTAGTACTTCGCAACCATGTTTTGCAAGTTCTGCAGCGATGGTTCCTCCGCCACCTTGGTCAGCCTTACCAAGTTCACAGGTTTGCCAAATAACTCCGTTGTCGTCGAATTTCTTTCTGACTTCAGCGATAAATTCTGGGTTTGCATCATTGCATCCGCCTTTACCTCTAGCGCCGGTGTATTTAGTAACGCCGATACCATATCCAACTAGAGCAGCATTGTAAGGATCATTTACATCTTTGTAATCAGGATCCACAGCTGCACTTACGTCTGCAGATAGAATCTTAGAATTTTGCATAGCTCTTCTAGTTAAGATGTCTGAGTAATCTCCTCTAGAAGCTAGGATTTCTGCAACTGCATTTTCAAAGAAAGCAGAAGACATAGAAGCATTACCATAAGAGCCGATTTCTTCCTTGTCAACGAATAGAGAAACAGCAGTAGTAGTAACTTCTTCTAGTTTAAGTATAGCTTCAAGGTTTGCATAGGAGCAAACTCTGTCATCATGTCCATGAGCAGCGATCATTGATCTGTCGAATCCAATATCTCTAGCCTTAGCTTGTGGAACCATTTCGATTTCACTAGAGATGAAATCTTCTTCAACGATTCCATATTTATCGTGAATTAATTTTAAAATATTCTTCTTAATAGGATTTTCTTTTTCAGAAATTCCGTAGCTTGAATGACCAACAACTACATTTAAAGTTTCGGCAGGAATACCATCAGCAAGGGTTCCCTTAGCTTGGTCTTTTCCAAGGTGAGGAAGAAGATCTGTAATGTAGAATACTGGATCATTATCATCTTCGCCGATAACGATATTTATTTCTTTGCCATCCTTAGTCTTAACGAATCCGTGCATAGCAAGCTGTATAGTAGGCCATTGGTATTTCTTAACTCCGCCATAGTAATGAGTCTTCATAAGAGCAAGTTCAGAATCTTCGTATAAAGGAGTAGGTTTTATATCAAGTCTAGGTACGTCGATGTGAGAACCAACTATGTTCATACCCTTGGTCATACAATCCTTTCCAATTAAGAAAAGAGCGATTGCTTTATTTTTATAGTTGATGTAGATTTTGTCTCCAGCTTTAACAGGAGATTTTATAGCTTCTTCAAGAGAAACATATCCGTGTTCGATAGCTTTATTTTGAATAAAAGTAACACATTCTCTTTCAGTCTTACAATGGTCTAAGAAATTTTTGTATCTTTCACCATATTCAGTAATTTCTTTAAATTCTGATTCGCCTATTTGTTGCCAAATTGATTTTCTTTCTAATTCTAAATTCATGTCTACCTCCTAAAATTATAGTACATCGAAATTAAACATAAAACAAGGGCGGAAATTGTACAATAAACTTGAATATAGTATCAAAGTATGATAA
>CAMYEJ010000067.1 GCA_947254665.1 uncultured Peptoniphilus sp. | reverse complement strand
GTATAAATATATTTATTTATATTTTTGATTTTAAATTTTTGCATAAAAAAAGAGGCTTTCGCCTCTTGATTATTCATTCATTTCATTTGCTAGTACAGATATTGCACACTCGATTCTCTTCTTTTCCATTTCGCAGAGAATTTCGTATGGTTCTTTGATTGTTCCATTTGAATAATAGTTGTTCGCATGGCATCCACCGGAACAATAGTATCTCGCCCAGCATGAATAACATTTTTCTTTTGTAAATACATTTGAACTTTTAAATTCATTTCTTAATTTTTCATTCTTAATTCCTGTTTTTACATTTCCCATTAAGAATTCATCTTCCCCAACGAATTGGTGGCATGGATAAATATCTCCTGTAGGTGTTACTGCAATATATTCTGATCCCGCTCCACATCCTACTGTCCTTTTAATTACACAAGGTCCTTGGGTTAGGTCAATCATGTAATGGAAAAATAGAAAATCTTTGTTCGTCTTTCTCACTTCTAAGTAGTACTTGCTCATCTTTTCATATTCTTCTAGAATTCTATCCAAGTGTTCTTCTCTTATTGCATAGTCTTCTTTTGGATCTGTTACTACTGGCTCAATAGAAGTCTTCATAAATCCTTGTTCGTAGAAATCTTTTAAATCTTCTCCAAAGTCCAAGTTTTTATTGGTAAATGTTCCCCTGATGTAGTAGTCCTTGTCACCTCTACCTTCGATTAACTTTTTAAACTTAGGCACGATTATGTCATATGATCCTTTGCCATTTATAGTTGGTCTCATATCGTCATTTATTTTTTTTCTTCCGTCGATTGATAGAACCACATTTGACATGTGTTCGTTTAAGAATTCATTTATTTCGTCATTTAAGAGCATTCCATTTGTAGTTAAAGTCCATCTGAAATTCTTTCCATATTCTTTTTCTCTTATGTCTCCATATTCTACAAGTTCTTTTACTAATTTGAAGTTCATAAGCGGTTCTCCACCGAAGAAGTCCACCTCTAAGTTTCTTCTATTTCCAGAATTTTCTAGTAGAAAATCTATGGCAGCCTTTCCAGTTTCTAAATCCATTAGTAGTCTTTCTCCATGGAAGTCTCCTTGGCTTGCGAAACAGTACTTGCATCTAAGATTGCAGTCGTGAGATACATGAAGACACATAGCTTTTATAATATTTTGTGGATTATATACCGCCTTCATTAGTCTAGGATCTTCTGTAAAGAGCATCCCTTCTTTTTCAAGCTCTTTTATTTCATTTAGAGCAGTAACAATATCTTCTTTTTTAAATCTATCTGAATATTTATTTATTATTTCTTCTTCAGTTAAATTCTTTACATCATCTATAATCGTATAAACTACTTCTTCTACAAGATGCACAGATCCACTAGCTATATCTAGTACTACATATGCATCGTTTAGATAAAATTTATGAATTGTATCCATCTTTCTCCCTCATTTTTTGCTAAAAAAAGGGCTCTAAGCCCTCATTTAAAATTATACCAGTTTCGATTATATCACTTGTTAAAATTGGTGTAAACGAAAAATTAATATAAGCTGATTATCAAATTTTAATTTCTACCCATTGTCCTTTTTTAAATCTAGTGGACATAAATACATATCTTGATGCTTGGTCAGATAATACTCCTATCCATATACCCATAAGCCCCATACTAAGTGGAATTGTAAGAACATAAGTGACGATGGTTCGTATAAATGTTACAGAAATAAGTGATGCAAATAATGTATATTTTACATCTCCTCCTGCTCTGAGGCATCCTGCATAGATTATTTGAGAAATCTGTGCCATAACTATTACTGTTACAAATCTTGAAATTAATACTCCATATTCAAGTACAGTTTCATCTTCAAAGAATAATTTAAATATTTCTTTACCAAATACAAGCAGCATTAAAGAAAGTGTCACGGAAATTCCGAATCCTATCCTTTGACAGATATGTCCATATAGTTTCGCATCTTCTTTTCTGCCTGCACCAAGTGATGCTCCTGCAAGTGCTACCGCAGCTACTTGCATACCATCTGCAAATGCAAACCCAATTGATAGAAGTTGCATTCCTACATTGTGAGCAGCAAAGGCATCTGTTCCAAGTCTTGCCGCTATTAGTGATGTTGCAAGAAATCCTACCCTCATTGCATTCATCTCTAAAAACATATTTATTCCAAAATTTGCAATGGATTTTGCAGTTTTAAATGTAGGTTTTATTTTGTTTTTAATTATATAGTCTATTCTAACAAAAGAACTCTTAACAAGTAGACTCCTTATGCTCATGAGCATCGCTACAACCGTACCAAGGACAGTAGCAATAGCTGCTCCCTTTACTCCAAGGGCTGGAAAGCCAAAATTCCCGCCTATTAAAAGATAATTGAACACAATATTTACTAAGTTAGATACCAAATTAGTAGTAAAGGCTATCTTTGTATTTCCCGATCCTCTCTGAGCAGCGTTTATAGTCATAGAGATTACACTAAAAATTGAAAATCCCATGACTATGTCTAAGTATTCTTTTGCAATTTGATGCGTGTCAGCATTACTTCCAGAGATTCTTATTATTGGATCACTATATTTTAAGATTGCACCTGTTATAAAAACACATAGTATTATCGATGCGAAAAGAGCGGTTAATAGAGTCTCGTTGGCCGATTTCTTATTTTTCTCTCCGTACCTTCTCGCAACTATCGCTGACACCGCAACGCATATTGAAAAGAATGTAGTAAGTCCTATGAATTTTGGTTGAGTAGTAAGTCCTACTGCAGAAACTGCAGATGTTCCTAGTGATGAAACCATAAGGGTATCTATAAGTCCTGTAAGAGCAATGAAGAAACTTTCGAGAACGGCTGGCCAGGCAGTCTTTATCGCTCTTTTGTAGTAACTTACTTCGCTATTTTTAACTTTCAAAAAGTCCTGTCACTTTATTTACATCAAGGGTAAATAAAATTCCAGCTCCTGGTTTTTCTATTTCCATTTCTTCTACAATAGCTTTGGCAATTGGTTCAACTTGTGACTCTAATACAAGTGACATCACCATTTCTTTTTCTGGCTCTATAATTAGATTAAATAGCGAACTTTTTTCGTGAACTCCAGATCCTCTACCGTGGAATATTGTAGCTCCTGTTGCTCCATTCTTCGTCGCTATATCTATGACATCTTCACCATTTCCTCTTTCAACTATGACAAATAGTGCTTTGTAATTTGAATTCATAACTTCTCCTTCTTTAAGTTCTATATGTGTTCCCTTTAACATTTCTATATTAGAAGTGTAGCAATAACCCTTATGCTTTTCAAAAAACTTCTTTGAGATTTCATGAAGTGGTTTTTCTAATCCCTTGTTTAGAATTACAAGAAGTGCTTCATTCCTATCTTCATTAAATCCAAGAGTAGTTAGGATTTTGTTTTGACTATAGGTTGTAGTAAGCATAATCGTGCCACCTGTTATACCGATATTTTTCGCCTCTTGTAGTAGTCTAGAAGCATCTCCATTTTTAATTATTGCTGTATAAAAAACATAATCGTTAAACATCAATACCCTCCTTCTTGGATTTTAATTTAAATAATAAACCTAAAATTGAGATAGAAATTATAGGCATCATGACAACTATGGCTATAATTCCAAAACCATCTATCAATATATCTGCTCCGTCAATCATTGATGAAGCCCCTTGAGAAAATGCTAGTAAGAATGTGGCTGTCATCGGACCTGAAGCAACTCCTCCAGAGTCAAATCCAATACCTACGAAAATGTTTGGAATGAAGTATGAAAGAATCATTTCAATTGAAAAACCTGGAACCAAGAACATCCAAAGTTTTATGCTGCTATTTAGAATCCTAACCATGGATAGACATACAGCAAGGGCAACTCCTATGGAAAGGGCAACTACGATCATCTTCCTTGGAATACTACCTGCCGTTACATCTTCAACTTGATGGGAAAGAATATACACTGCAGGCTCTGCAAGCACTACTACCATCCCTAGTACAAATCCTATTACAGGTAGAAGTTTATAATTATTTGCAGCAATTGAAGATCCAATCTGTCTAGCAACGGACATAAACCCAGAGTTAACTCCACCCATAAAAAGTACAAGTCCAATAAAAGTATATAAAAGTCCTTTTAAAATTCTTCTATACTCTCTCTTTCTTAATTTAAAGAATAATTTATTTGTTATTAAAAATAATAATGCAACTGGAACGATGGCTATTGCAGTATCTTTAGCTGCGTGTTTAAATTCTAAGATGTAATTTGCAAGACCTGTTGCGTGGGCAACTTCTGTAATCTCTCCACCTTCTACATGTCCTGTAAAAAGTCCAAGCATTATGACTGCAAAGATTGGTCCAGCAGAACAGATGCCAAGAAGTCCAAATGACTCTTCTGCAGATTTTTCAGAACCCTTCATCTTAGATACACCAAGTCCTATTGCAAGGATAAATGGAGTGGTCATAGCTCCCGTGGTTGCACCTGATGCATCAAAAGCTATCCCTGTGAACTCTTCCATCGTAAATATTAAAAGTATGAATATTGCTCCGTATAAAAAAGAAAATGTATTTGAAATCGAAATTTCTTTTAATGTTCTATAAAAACCTAGAGCGAACATTATCCCTACTCCAGAGCTTACAGACAGAACTATTAAATTCTTTGTAAGGGCGCCATTAGTAACATTTTGAATTTGAAAACCTAAAATCATAAGATCCGGTTCTGCAACTGTTATTAAAAAACCTAAAAATAGTCCCGCAAGTATTATTAATATGAGAGTTTTAAAATTTGCTACAAAAACTCCCAGATGGTTACCTATTTCTTCTACGCCCATCTCAGCCCCGAATAAAAATATTGCCAGGCCAAAAATAATTAAAACCGCTCCTATCAAAAAGCTTATTAAATCATTTGTACTTAAATCTACAATTGTAAATGAAAGCGTCAACACTATTAAAACTACGGGAATTACAGAAAAGGAAGATTCTTTTATCTTATCTTTAAACATACTACCTCTTTGAAATTCTCGTTAACTTAGACCTATTAAAAATTCTAATAGGAATTCTTTCTCCTATACCGCTGTCGATATAGATTAAATTATTATTTATTTCATATAAACCCTTTTGATGCTTAGGGAATATATTTTTATCGTGATCAATTATCGCTCCTACAAACGGAATTCTAACTTGACCTCCATGGGTGTGACCACAAATTCTTAAATCATATCCAATTGTATTCTCGCAGTGTATTGGAAAATGATCTGCGAATATGCTATATTTATAATCCTCTTTTATTTTTGAAATCTCAACATTAGAAATTAATGTGTTTTCTATTATTATATAAGAACCGTCTAGAACTTTCACATTGCATTCCTTCAAAAGTTCTAAAATTTTAAAGTAATTTTTATTTTCCAATTCATGATTGCCGCTTACAAATATGACTTTTTTTGAATTTTCTAAAACAACTTCTAGAAAATTTCTGAGTCTATTTAAATTGTCTGTACTTCTATTTACCAAATCTCCTGTCAGAATTACCACATCGATATTATCTTTAGATAGAATATTTTTTAGTCTTTTTAAATTTACAAATACGCTTGAATGGTAGTCGCTAATTTGATAGATATTCAAACCCAGTTTAAAATCTAAGAACTCAACATAGGTAAAGCTTAGTTCATAAAAAAGATAAGAAATTAGAAGTAAAAATAATAATAATATATATATCATAGCCTACATAAATTACAATCTTTCCAATGCTTTTAAGACATTATTTCTAAGATTTTCCAAGCCATCATTGTTTTCTACTACATAGTCGGCTAGATTTTTCTTTTCTTCTATAGAAATTTGAGAATCTATAATTCTCTGAGCTTCAGCCTTACTTATATTGTCCCTTTTCATAAGCCTTTTAAGTTGTATACTCGGATTGGAATACACTACCCATACCTCGTCATAATCTAAGCCATAAATTTTCGCTTCCTCTATGGTTTCAAAGAGAAGTGGAACGTCTATAAAATTAATTTCGCCATCCTTAATTCTTGAAAGTATGTTTTCATAAATCGTTCTGTGCATAATAGAGTTTAAAATTTTTAGTTTTTCTTCATCTTTAAACACAATATCTCTTACATAACTGCGATTTAATTTACCGCCTAGGGTCGCATCATCTCCGAAAAATTTCTTAATTTCATCTAGGATATCTTCTCTTTCAGCAATTTCTCTTGCAACTAAATCTGAATCAATAACAGTATATCCCAAATCCCTTAAAATATTTGAGACTTGGGATTTCCCTGTCGCTATTGAACCGGTTATACCGATTATTTTACTTAGTTTCATACATACTCTTACCAGTATCTAGGGATACTTTTAATGGAACGTTTAGTTTAACTGCATTTTCCATTATATCCTTCATCAATTCTTCCACCACTTCAAGCTCATCATTAACTGCATCGACTACAAGTTCATCGTGTATTGTAAGGATTAATTTAGATTTTAAATTTCTCTTCTTGATTTCTCTATATACCTTAACCATTGCAATCTTAATAATATCTGCAGCAGAACCTTGTATAGGAGTATTAAGTGCAATTCTTTCTCCAAAAGATCTGATGTTGAAGTTCTTTGCAGAAAGCTCTGGAATATATCTTCTTCTGTTGAAAATTGTCTTTACATATCCTTGTTTCTTACCAGTTTCAATTTCATAGTCCATGTATTCTTTTACTTTTTTAAAGTTTTCAAAGTATCCATCGATATATTCTTTCGCAAGTTCTCTTGTAATTCCAAGTTGCCTTGAAAGTCCGAAGTCAGATATTCCATAGACAATTCCAAAGTTAACCGCCTTTGCCCTAGATCTTAAAAGATCTGTAACATCATCTTTATCCACATGGAAAACTTCTGATGCGGTCTTGGTATGGATATCCATTCCATGTTCAAATGCTTCCATCATCCTTGGATCTTTCGAAAGGCTCGCTAGTACCCTTAGTTCAATTTGACTGTAGTCGCAATCCACCAAAGTTGAACCTTCACTTGCTAAGAATGCTCCTCTTATCATTCTTCCTTCTTCAGATCTAATAGGAATATTTTGTAAATTTGGTTCTGTTGAACTTATCCTTCCGGTAGAAGTACCTGTTTGATTAAATCTTGAATGAATTCTGCCAGTTTTTTCATTTATAAGGGCTTTTAATCCATCAATGTAGGTATTCTTTAGCTTTGTAAGCTTTCTATATTCCAATATATTTTCTACAATAGGACTTTCGTCAACCAATTTTTCTAACACGTCTTGGGCAGTTGAATATCCGGTCTTCGTCTTTTTTATAACAGGAAGTCTAAGCTTATCGAATAAAATTTCTCCCAATTGTTTAGTGGAATTTATATTGAACTCTTCTCCAGAAATTTCAAATATTGAGCTAGTTAGATTTTCAATTCTATCTTCTAAGTTTTTACCTATATCATCAAGGACACTGAATTCAGTCTTTATACCTGTAAGCTCCATATAGGCTAGAACTTCCAGTAGAGGTAGTTCTATTTCTCTATATAGATCAAACATTTCAAGCTCTTTTAGCTTATCAATTTGGATATCTTTTAATTTAAAACTTCCATTTAAAATAAACGAAAAGTATTTAAAAAGTTCGTCTTTTTCTAAATCTGAGTAAGATTTTTTCTTTACACCTTTTCCAAGTAATGCTTCTTCATCTTTGTAGGAGCCAAGATCATACTTAGAAATAATATTTTGAAATTCAAAATTTGATGCATTTGAATCAATAAGAT
>CAMYEJ010000066.1 GCA_947254665.1 uncultured Peptoniphilus sp. | reverse complement strand
ATTTAGTGGATTATATTTTTATATTTCTGTACTCGGTACTTATGGTTTTAGTCTGGAAAATTTGTAAGTATGGGTATTGGAGATATTGGATAAACTGGATCATACCTGTTTTATTTTTAATTCTTGTATTTATTATTTATAAGATTTTAAATAGAAATATAGAGATTAGCAAAAAGTCTAGGAAAATAAAATTATATATGTTTATCATCGTGACACTTATCTTCGGTGGGATGATTGTCCACACCGCCATTCCTTACAATGGAAAGCTATCTTGGAAAGTTGACGAAATCCTAAACCATAAGAGAGTTAGATATGTGCACAGAAATATTTTCGATGATGGAATAGAAGGTCTCATCGAAGATTTGGAGAAGAAATTTACACTGCCGGACAAATTATACTTAGATAACGAGCTTCTAATAAGGTTTAATGGAGATGGAGAGATCACCAAACTCGAAGGGATGATCTATGGTAGGAATGAAAAGGGAAAGGTAAATACGTACCTTCTATCTTTCAAAAATAAAAAATTAGAAGTTTGGTTAAATAAAGACGCTGGGTTTGAATTAGATGAGAATAGAGCGCTTGATCCTATGATTAAACTGCTTAAGAAATCAAAATACCAAAAGGAAATTGATGCTTGGAAAAAGATTTATGGTGATGTGGACTTCGGAATTATTTATTATGGAAAGAAAGAATTTTTCTATTCCGATGGAATAAAGGCACTTGGCTCTAAGAAAGAAAATGATGAAGTATTTAAAACTTTGGACCAAGGTGGGGAAGTGAAGGCAAATGCGCTTTCGATTTTTATCCCTGATAGAGAAGTAGCTCCTATTAATTTTATAATTGATCCAGAGATAATCTCTTATGATGATCTAAATGCACAGAGAGAAGAGGAAGTTATAGAAATGAGCAAGGGAGAAGAGCCTTGGACTTTGGATAATAACACCGGCACAATGTACACATTTGTGAAAGCAAATAAAAACATCGGTTTTAGATTAGTGGTTACCGACGCTGCTCTAGGTTCTAGATTTTATAAACTTGAAAAGACTTCCGATGGCGGCAAGACTTGGGATAATATAAATTCCAATCCATTTTTAGATGCAACTGGTGTGGCAGAGGGAATTGAATTTATAAATGAAAAACTTGGGTTTGCAGGGCTTCAAGGAGGATCAGGTGAACATTCTAAGATTTATGTGACAAGAGATGGCGGGGCAAACTTTGAGGAAATCAATCTTCCTTTTGAAAAAGTTGAGAATTTGCCGGTACAAGGTAAAGAGTACGGGCTTACCATAGAAAATTATAAGTATTTAAAAATGCCTAGAATGGTTGGGAATAAATTATATATTTTAGCAACACCTGGCTCTTTCGAAGAAGAAGGGATAGAATTTTATTCGGAAGATGAAGGCAAAACTTGGCAAGTTTCTAAGTAATTGTATATAAAATGTAACCTTATTGATACTAAGTTTTAAATACTTAAGAGCTTAGCTATGTTATAATTTCTTTAACAAGGAGGAATAACATGAAAAGATTATTAGCAATGACACTTGCCTTTGTACTTACAATCGGTACAATTTCATTTGCAAAAGAAAACAAGGAAGCAGTAGGATATGAAAGAGTATTCGGAAAAGTTACAGAAGTTGTAGAGGATAAGGACAATTCACAAATCTTGGTAGAAAATAAAGACCAAGAAAAATCTATGGAAAAACTCTACCTTTACACTGGAAAAGTTCCTGTACTCGATCTAAAGACTGGTAAATTTGTAGAAAATTATAAATTTAAAAAGGGAGACAACCTCCAATACTTCTATAAAAAGGACGCTCCAATTATGTTATCTATGCCAGCAAAACTAAACCCTGACTTCATAGCAATAAATGCAGAAGATGGAGAATGTTCAGTTGACGTGGATCACTTCAATGAAAAGGGAAATGGAGTTTCAATGAGAGTTGAAATCAATCTTTCAGATGATACAAAAGTTATGAATCTAAAAGGAGAAGAAGTAGGCAAATTTCAAGAAGGAGACTATGCAGTTATCTATAAAACTGCAACTAGAAGCATGCCACCTATTGTAGACGCTGAAAAGATAGTAGCATTAGAATCAAAAGCTGAAGATTCTGAAGAAAAAGAAGAAAAAAATATCGGCTTAAGAAAATACTATGAAGAACTCGGTGCAAAAGTAGAATGGAATGGAGAAACTAAAACCATCAAAATTTCTTCAAAAGACAAATCTGTAGAAATCGACGTTAAAAGAAAAGAACTAACTATCGAAGAAAGAATAATGATGATGGAAGGATTTAAAATTGAAAAAGGAATGAGTTTAGTTCCAGAACAATTTGTAAATAAAATAGATAAATTTCTTCTAAATAAATAAAAATAATGGTGTACATTGTGCACCATTTTTTAATTGGATTTATGAAACCGTTTTATAAATATGTTTTTGGGGTAAAATATAAATAGAGATTTTAAAAACATAAAGGAGTTGTCATGGAAATAATAGAAGTAAGAGATGATTCACAAAAGAAAGAACTGCTTGACTATTTGCCAAATGTCAAATGGGGCGAATCCCAAGTGCTCACCAAGGCGATTAAAAACGATGAGATTGATGAAAAACTTGGAAAAGATGCCAAGATTTTCTACGCCAAAGAGAACGGGGAAGTCATGGGATTTTTCACATTGGTAAATCAAGATTATATACCACTACCACAATACGATAGATTTATCGCGATGATATATGTAGATCCGAAATATAGAAATAGAGGATACTCTAGAGAATTCATAAAATTTGCTGAAGAAGCAAGTGGAGTAGATACCATCCATCTATTTACTAAGATTAAAGGTCTTTATGAAAAGATGGGTTACACATTGATTGAAGAGTTGGTAGGCTACATACATGGAATAGACTACTTATATGAAAAGAAATTAAGATAATCGGCATCGTTGTTAATTTTAATATAAAAAATTTGCAAAAGAATTTTATTTTCAGATAGATTCTCTCAACTACGGTCACCCTGAGCGAACGCAGTGAGTCGAATGGGTATAACTTTATTAGATAAAAATCAATGCAAAATAATAAATTTGGGAGGAACTATGTTTACATACGAATTTGTGGATGTGGAATTAAAAGGTGGATTAAAAGCAGGCAAGACAGATGGATTTGAACACTGTAAAGAAGTCATAGTCGAAAAAGCAAAAGAAGGCTGGGAACTTATTCAAGTAGTGCCAGTAGGAAATGAAAAGACAGGAGTCTATTCAATCCAAAAGTACACAATAATATTTAAAGTAGAAAAATAGATTGAGATTAGATTTAAGAATTAAGAGGTAAGTCTAGGCTTATCTCTTTTTAATTTAGGGTTAAATTATTATGGACAAATTTTACATAATTAAATTTTTCACAAAAATTGTCCAACCACAGTCACCATGAGCGAACGAAGTGAGTCGAATGGGTATAACCTCAGAAGGCCAAGTTATTGCAAATGAAATTAATTTAAAAAATCATAATAAATATAAATAAATATCCTACACATACCATAACCCTATTCTTTCTTCTTCAAATCTTTTTTACGAGGGAGAGGGAGGCAATTAACGTCTCGCCGACAAAACCTCCGGTTTTGCGAACGAGACTCGCAGTTTCCTCCCTTCTCCCTCGAGCTCCCTCTACCCACCTCGCATTATCAGGGAAGTGATTTTCACATTTCGGCTAAAATTTGGGAACTCGCTACGCTCAAACACCCAAATTTTTTAACGCCTCATGGAAAATCACGTAAGTTGTATATGTTGGTCGTAGCAAAGTTTAAAGATTATATATACTGGGATTTTAAATGGTGTTGAATCTGTATAGAGACTATTAATTTTGCATAAAGAAGGTTAAAATCAGGCGAAGCCGTGTAACGACATAAATTATTATTTATCTTTGTAGCGGAAGCTACCAGCTTCCATTAAATTAGGTACTAAATTATTTTCCCTCAGGCGTAGCCGTACGATCACAAAAATTTCTATATATCCTCGTAGCGGAAGCATCTTGCTTCCACAGCCGAAGGCGTAGATTCTATAAATATTACAAATAATTAACCTATATCGAGCGACATCCCTTACAAATAGTTACCCTGAGAGGCAGTCGAGTTCTGCAAATCAGCCTTCATTTCATTCGGCTTCTTTGGAACTCTCTGCACGAGACCTGCAACGAAACCAAAGATTTCGGCTAGGGCTTCGACGCGTAAAGTCTTTAAATAAATCCGATAATTAAAACCTATCGAGCATTTACCCACCCAACTAGTCATCCTGAGCGAAAAAGGCGGAGCCTTTGAAGTCGAAGGATCTGACCTCTATTTGACCTAGTCTTTGCAAAATATTAAAAGTTATCCTACTAATTGCAGTCACCCATACATAACCTCACACCGATTATACACATTCGACTCCGACGGTTTCGCTTTGCTCCACCGTCTTCGCTCAGGGTGACTATCTTCCTTTGAAATTTTTTAAAGAATTCTCCCAACTGCAGTCACCCTGAGCGAAAGAGCCGAAGGCTCTGAAGTCGAATGGGTCTAACCTCTATAGAGCAAGTCCTTTAAAATGAAACCAATAATAATCTTCACGCTATCCGGATAGCATCAAAAATAACTTCATGCTATACGTATAGCATTTAAATAAATTATACAAACATTTCCATAATAAAAAGAAATTCATCGACTTTGACAGTATCCGACTTCGCTTGATCATAAATATTAATTCTTCAAAGATTAATGAAAGCTGATTTTTCTTAATAAAGACATTTGCAATTGACTATACCTTATTGGGATCCTTTGAATTTGACGATATAGGTCTTTGATAATAATGACTGGTTTGAGGATACAGCGGGAGGATCTACTTCATAAGTTTCGATAATAAATATCAAAAGTTAAGAATAAAAAATATTTTTTTGTTTTTCTATTTATATTTCGGGTAACTAATAGATAAGAGTATGTTTATCCTATTAGATAAATAATATTTAATATTTTAAGATAACAATGTTAGGAGGATTTATGGAATTTAAAAAAGTTGTTGTTCTAGGAGGAGGAGTACTTGGTGTACAAATCGCTCTTATGAATGCATATACTGGTCATGACACTACTATTTGGCTAAGAAGTGAAGGCTCTATTGGAAGGGCTGAGCCTAGAATAGCTCACTACAAAGAAGAAATACTAAAATCTCTCGAAGGATCAAAGGCTTTAATAAAAAATCCAATGGGAGGATACTTATATCCACGTGGACTTGTTAAAGTATGGGAAGGAACTACTGAAGAAGATATAAACAAATTAATTAAAGATGCAAAAATAAATTTTGAAAAAAATCTTCATTTAGAGCTCGATATAAATAAAGCTTTAAAGGACGCAGATATTGTCATAGAATCTATGACTGAAGATCCTGCTGCAAAGATTGAGTTGTATGAAAAAATTAGAGATATTCTAGATGACAAGACTATACTTGTTACAAATTCATCTACACTTCTACCATCTCAATTTAAAGATTACACTGGTAGACCAGAAAAGTATATGGCTCTTCATTTTGCAAATATTATTTGGAAAAATAATACTGCTGAATGCATGGGCCATGATAAAACATCTAAAGAAGTTTACGATGCTGTTGTTAGATATGCTTCAGAAATGAATATGATACCTATTAAGCTTCACAAAGAACAACCTGCATATGTTTTAAACTCTCTATTAGTTCCACTTTTGTATTCTGCTCAAACTCTTTGGGCTAAGGGAGTGGCTGACCCAGAAACTATAGACCTTACTTGGAGGCTTGCAACTGGTGCACCAGCAGGTCCTTTCCAAATTATTGACGTGGTTGGACTAGATACTGTGTACAGCATTCAAAATATGAAGCCTTCCTCTAAAGATCCTAACTCAATCGATTACAAGATTTTAAACATGATCAAGGAAAAGATTGACAAAGGAGAAAAGGGAGTAGCTACTGGCAAAGGATTTTATGACTATAGTAAATAGATAATAGTCCCTGTTTATGCAGGGATTATTATTTTATTTATTTAGAAAGAAATGATTTTATGAAGGATAAAAAATTATCCAATTCTCTTATTTTTATAATTTTATTTGGAATCGTAAGTCTTTTTTCTGATATGACCCACGAAGGTGCATCGAGCCTACGAGGGGTGTACCTGAGTCTACTTGGTGCTTCTGCTGGAACTATTGGTTTTATTTCTGGTCTCGGAGAACTTGTCGGTTATTCTCTTAGGTATTTCTTTGGGAAACTCACTGATAAAACTCACAAATATTGGGAGATGACAATCTTCGGATATATTTTGGACATACTAGCTGTGCCTACTCTTGCTCTCGTTGGTAAGGACGGGTGGATCTATGCTTGCGGTCTCTTGGTCATTCAAAGGATGGGCAAGGCGATTAAGAAACCTGCCAAGGACACCATCATGTCTTTTGCCGCATCTCAAGAAGGCGCTGGCAAGAGTTTTGCAATTCAAGAGATGCTCGATCAAATCGGCGCATTCTTAGGTCCATTTTTTCTTTACGTCATTATGCTTTTTAAAACCGAAGGAACCACCTTTGAAATTTATTCCAGATGTTTTGCATACTTAGCAATCCCTGGTGCTAGTACATTAATTTTACTTTTATACACGAAGAAAAGATTTCCAAATCCGGAACATTTTGAGCCAGAGCCAAAGGAATACATCCCTTTTAAGATGAAAGATTCATTTATCTTTTATATTATAGGGATCAGCCTTTTCTCATTTGGATTTATCGACTACTCGCTAATCATCATGCACGTTTCTAAAAATCTAAATTCGATTACTGGTGGCGTAGGAATTATAAACATGGAGACAATTCCACTAATTTATGCAGCAGCGATGCTAGTTGATGCGATTTCTGCTTTGATTTTTGGAATTATGTACGATAGAAATGGTGTTAAGGCACTCGTAGTTTCTGCGATTTTATCTGCACCATTTGCACTATTTGTATTTGGATTCAATAATATTGATTCAGTTCTACTTGGAATTGCCCTTTGGGGTGTGGGAATGGGTGCACAAGAATCGATTCTTAAAGCTGCTGTTACTTCTGTCGTTCCCAAGTCAAGCAGAGCAACTGGATATGGCATTTTTGAAATGTCCTTTGGAGTCTTTTGGTTCTTGGGAAGTTGGCTTCTCGGTGTGCTATATGATATAAATATAGTTAGTCTTATCATTGTTTCCATGATGGCACAGCTACTTTCTATACCATTTTATTTCAAGGCATCAAGAGCAAAGATAGTTTAAATTTTTTAAGGAGATTAATTAAGGAGTTTAATTTGAAAGATAAATATTCGAGAATCATCCATCCACTAGTACCGCTTTACGATGAAAATTCCAAGGTATTAATACTTGGTTCATTTCCATCGGTAAAGACTAGGGAGTACGGATTTTTCTACGGTCACAAACAGAATAGATTTTGGAAGATAATGGAGAGTTTATTTGAAACAAGCCTTACTAGAGATATTGAAGAGAGAAAGAATTTTCTTCTCGACCATCATATCGCTTTATATGATTCAATCTACGCATGCGATATTATCGGATCTAGCGATGCAAGTATAAAGAATGTGGTGCCTTCAGATTTAAAAGATGTGGTAGAAGGTTCGAAGATTTGTAAAGTTTTTTGTAATGGGGCAGCATCCTATAAGTATTACAATATGTACCACAGAGAAAACTTGGGAATAGAAGCGATACAACTTCCTTCGACGAGTCCTGCCAATGCAAGGTACAGCTTAGATG
>CAMYEJ010000065.1 GCA_947254665.1 uncultured Peptoniphilus sp. | reverse complement strand
ACGCGCTTCTTCAGATTTTTTCTTTCTTCTTACGCTTGGTTTTTCGTAATGTTCTCTCTTTCTAACTTCTTTTAGCACTCCATTAGTAGCACATTGTCTCTTAAATCTTTTAAGGGCGTTATCTAGAGATTCATTTTCTCCAACTCTTATTTCTGACATAGTTTCCCTCCTCTCGTAGAAAAGGTTGCCTTTCGGCTTTTCATCGTTTATTATACATTAAATATATAAAAAACTCAAATAATTTTTTATAGATATGCTTGGGCTGCTGTTATGATTACTAAATCTTCTACTTCTTTTTCAACGCATCCACGGGATAAATCGTTAACCGGCTTATTTAAACCTTGTAGAATAGGTCCTACTGCCTTGAATCCACCGAATCTTTGTGCCATTTTGTATCCGATATTTCCTGCTTCAAGTGATGGGAAGATAAATACATTTGCTTGGCCTGCTACTTTTGAATCAGGTGCTTTCTTCTTAGCAGTAACTGGATCGAATGCTGCGTCAAATTGTAATTCTCCGTCTATTACGATTTCTGGATAATTTTCTTTTACCATTTCTGTTGCAATTCTAACCTTGTCAACTTGTTCTGCCTTAGCTGAACCTTTGGTTGAGAATGATAGCATAGCAATCTTAGCATCGATTCCGAATTGTTTTGCAGTTTTATCAGATAGTTCTGCAACTTCTGCAAGTCCTTCAGAGTCTATATCTATATTTATTGCGCAATCAGCGAATAGATATTTTTCATTACCTCTAAGCATTAAGAATGCTCCAGATACTCTCTTGAATCCTTCCTTGGTCTTTATGATTTGAAGAGCTGGTCTTACAGTATCTCCTGTGGTATGCACTGCTCCACTTACCATTCCGTCTGCCTTTTCCATGTAGATCATCATAGTTCCGAAATAGTTTGGATTCTTTAGAGTTTCTCTTGCTTCTTCTTCTGTTAATTTACCTTTTCTTCTTTCAACTAGAGAAGCTACCATTTCGTCTGTAATAGATTCTTCTGGGTCTATAAAATTAAAAGCGCTTAGGTCAATGCCTAATTCTTTAGATGTCTTTTCAACTTCTGCTCTCTTACCAAGTACTATTGGTTCAACAATTCCTTCTTTTACTAGGCTGTTAGCTGCTCCTAGTACTCTTTCATCTTCTCCTTCAGGTAGGACAATTTTAGCGCCCTTTCCTTTAAGTTGTGATTTTAATTCATCAATAACTGACATATATACCTCCTTGTTCCAATACTATGTTAGAACTACTGAAGGATTCCGTCAAGTTAAAGTATAAATTTTTTACAATTACAATAGATTTTTGTAAACTTCATTTATTTGATTTTGATGAAAAAAACAGTTAATATAGTACTAGGTGATAAAATGAAAAGATTTACCATTTTAATAGTATTCTATTTAATTTTTGTAAATACATATGCAAGTACATATCGTGATATAGATAGACATTGGGCAAAGGATAGCATTGACTACGTCACAAAAGAAAATATAATGGTGGGCTATCCAAACAAAACTTTTGATCCGGATAAATTCGTAAAACGAAGTGAAGCGGTCATGATTCTTACTAAGCTCACCAAAACAACCGATGGCGAAATTCCAATCCATTTCTCGGACGTGAGCAAAAATGATTGGTTCTATAATAGTATTAGATCAGCAGTAAATTTCGGCTATATAACAGATAGCAATTTCTTCAAGCCACAAGAATTCATGAGTAGGCGTGATTTTGCAATCATGTTTTCAAAAGCATTCATGAACTCTGGCGAAGTCATCTCATATAGCGACATTGGATTTATGGACGACGAACTTAAAGAAGCCTTGAAACTTCTCCCAGGATTTTTCCGTGGATATGAAGATAAATCATTCCAAGGAGAAAGATATATATCAAGGGCAGAAGTTGCAACTCTTTGCAAAAAAATCTTGAAAGAAGGGTATCTCAAGAGAAAGGTAAAACCTATCGAAACCGTTGGAATAATAACAGAAGATGAAAAGAGCAAGAGTTATGTAACAGAAGCTACAGAAAATCAAAGAAAGAAACTAAAATATTTAATAGAAAATTATAACTACCTAAGAAATGAAGACGAAAATATAAAGAGACTGCTTTCAAGGGCAGAAGATATTGCAAATAGAGATGATCTTTCAGAAATGATTGCAATTGAAAAAGAGATAGATAGTTATGTTTTAAGAAATGCTAAGAGAAACGAATTTTATTTAAATGTAGATGTATATTCCGAAGACGGAAAACCAATCTACGGAGCGACCCTAACTATAAATCAAAATCCATTCGTAAATAAATCTACACTTACAAATGGAAAGTACCTTCTAAATGTAAACTACAATGGATACAAAAGTGAAAAGACATTTGTAGAGATAGATGGATCAGATAAGAATGTCACCATCATAATGAAGAAAGAGTCAAACGAGATGGCTCGTATCGAAGTCATCGGCAAGTACGCAAGAGTAGAAAAAGATATGGTTAAGATCGGTGACAGATACACCGTAAAACTCAGCCCTCCTGCTGGAGTAGAACTTAAAAAATTCGTTGTAAATGGTGCTGAGAAAAATGTCGACTTTATAAACGATAGCTTCACCGGCGTTGTAACGAAGGATACAAAAATAGAGGTGGAATGGAATGATTAATTACGACTACCTAGAAACAACTCTCGGACTTATGGAAATAATCTGTGAAGATGAAAATTTAGTTGCTCTTAAATTAGTTCCAGAAAAAACTCATAGGAAGAGTGAAAATAAAACTTCTAAGAAAGTTAAATCACAGATTCTAGAATATTTAAACGGAAGTAGAAAGACTTTTAATGTCCCAATAAAATTAAATGGTACAGATTTTCAGAAAAAAGTTTACGAAGAAACTTTAAAGATTCCATACGGCAGCACAAAGACCTACGGAGAGATTGCAAACTCAATTGGAAATGCAAATTCCAGTAGGGCTGTAGGCATGGCCCTTGGCAAGAATCCAATCTGGATCATCATGCCCTGCCACAGAGTCATAGGAAAGAATAGAACTCTCACAGGGTACGCCGGAGGAATCGACAAGAAACTTTCACTTTTAAAATTAGAAAATCCAAAAATTGAAATTAAAGAATAAAAATAAGAGATATTCATCTTCGAATATCTCTTTTTGTTTGGATTTTAGTTTTTGTTTTTCATTGTATTTAGATCTATTACTTCGTCAAACATCTCTTTGATATTTTCGTCGTTCATGTGGGAGATTATGACTATCGTTGCGTCTATATCTAGAAGATACTTCATAACAGAAGTTGCAATTTCGTGGTCTAATGCTGCCGTTGGCTCATCAAAGATATAGATTGGAGAAGATTTAATCAGTGATCTTGCAATATTAATACGAGATTTCTGTCCTCCAGATAGTCCCAGCTCGTCGCTAATGGTGTCTTCGAAGTGGAGATTTTCTATAGAAAGATTGTTCTTTAGAGAAGAAATCTTACCTTCATCCACATCTCTATAAAGGGTTATATTATTTTCAATGGTATCTTTAAATAGATAACTGTTTTGGTCTATATATTGAATATATTTTAGAGCTTCGCTGTCAGAATAATTTGAAAGATCCTTGCCGTTTAAAAATATATTTCCCTCATTTGGTTTAATTTCTCCAGTCATCAGTTTCGCAAGGGTGGACTTTCCGGAACCACTCCTACCTACTATTAAATATTTTCCCCTGTCTTTAAAATTTACAGAGAAATCCTTCACCACATCTTCGTGACCTTCTTTGTACTTGAAGGAAATGTTTCTAAGTTCCAAGTTTCCACTATCTAAATCTTCTAGCAAATTAATACCTACTTTTTCTTTTTCCTTGGCCTTTTCAGTTAGTTCTTTGTAGATAGGTTTAGCTCCTTTTAAATAATTCATAAGGTCAGAAATTCTTAAAATTGGATTTACCAAATAGTTAAAAAGCTGAATACACGCGAGTATCCCTCCGACTTCAATTCTCTTATAATAAACGAGTAGACCACCTATAGCAAATAGAATGAAGAATGATGCTCCTCCTACCAATTCTCCAAAGTAAGCTGCAAAATTTTGTAGAGTTGCGTTGTCAAAATGTGTCTCTTCGAAATTTATGTTTTCATACATATGTTTTTTATCATATATAGGTACTACATCATTTTTTATAATTTCAAGCCTACCCCTAAGTGTATCTGTTACAAAATCTAAATAACTGTTTGATGCGTCATTATACTTTACAGAGCGTTTTTCAAGTTTTTTCCCAAATAATAATGGTACTCCCATTGGAAGTAGGGAAGAAACTACTGCGACTATGAGCATAATCCAATCTATGTATACAATTGCAATAACAGCACAAACAAATAGGTTAATCTGAATAAATATGTTCCACCTGCCTACAAAGTAATCATTATAAACTGTGTTTGATTTCGTAGTAAAATCTGCCAAATCTACTGCAACGCCTCTTGGCTCTCCTATACCATTAAAGAAAAGTCTATTTTTTAACTTACAAATCTTCATAATTGAATTTGAAAGAACTGCACATTTACCCGCATAGGCTGCTATAAATATAACTACTAGAAGAGTGATTGCCAATAGTATATACCTCTTCATATCCGCTATGTTTGATTCTGAAATTGAAGTTATAAGTTTACCTGTAAGTATTCCGAAGAGGGCTGTTGCTATTGCATATATGCACAGAGAGATGGCGGCAATAAGTCCCGTTAGTTTTTCGGACTTTTTCCACAAAAGACTTTTCATATTTTCTCCTTTAAGTTCAAGATTTTTTCTTTTTTTATTTTATCATGTTTTATTTCAAAAAACTTTTAAATAATTTTACTCAGCAAAAAACTGTACAAAAAAACTTTCGCAATTAAAAAGTCCTCGGATTTCTCCAAGGACTTAATTTTATCTTTCAAATTCGTCGTGATATTTTTTAAATCTTAAAACTTTTTGAATTTCTCCAAGTACTAGAGGAATTATTGATGCAACTATGATGACTATCCATTCATTCATTCCTATGCTATCGAGTTCAAATAATTCTCTAATGTGTGGTACATACATTACCACAAGCATTAGGGCAAATGAAAATACTGTTGCCCACACAAGTTTTCTATTGCTAAATGGTCCTATATGGAATAGGGTGTACCTAATTGATCTTGATGAATAAGATCTTAGAAGTTCTGCTGTTATAAGTGTTGCAAATGCCATGGTTCTTGCGTATTCAAGTCCGATTCCTTCTTGTCCATGCCACTTGATACCTATTAGGTATGCCCCAAGGGTGGCGATTGTGATCGCTACAGATTGAACGATAACTGTGATCTTGATTTCTGGATCAAGTATCGGTTCTGCAGGATCTCTAGGTGGCTCTTGCATTATATTTTCTTCACCTTTTTCAACTCCAAGCGCTAGTGCTGGGAAAGCATCCGTTACAAGGTTTAGCCATAATAGTTGGATTGGTAGTAGTGGCACTGGAAGATTCATAAGAATCGCAATTAACACCACAAGCACTTCTCCTATATTACATGATAGAAGATAGGATACGAATTTCTTAATATTTGAATAGATTACCCTTCCTTCTTCAACTGCGTTTACGATAGTTGCGAAGTTGTCGTCTGTTAAGATTACTTCAGCAGTATTTTTTGCAACGTCGGTACCTGTTATTCCCATGGCAATTCCGATGTCTGCACGTTTGATTGCTGGTGCGTCGTTAACTCCATCGCCTGTCATGGCGGTTATATGTCCGTTTTCTTTAAGGGCGGTTACTATTTGTACTTTATTTTCTGGAGATACCCTCGTGAATACTCTCTTGGTCTTTACAATTTCTCTTATCTCTTCTGGAGTCATATCATTTAGTTCTGCTCCGACGATTGCTTGAGATTCATCTTCAGCAATTCCAAGATTCTTTGCAATTGCAAGTCCAGTTTCGAAGTAATCTCCTGTAATCATAACAGGGATTATTCCCGCTTCTTTACATTCTTTTATAGCTGCCTTCGCCTCTGGCCTAGCTGGGTCAATCATACCAGTTAAACCTACGAATATCATTTCGTTTTCGATATTTTCAGAGCTTGTGTCCCTTGGTACTTCGTCAAAAGTTCTATATGCATAGGCTAGAACTCTTAGGGCTGACCTTGCAAACTCGTTGTTCTTTCCTAAGACTTCCTTCTTCTTTTCGTCTGTGAAGTCGATGATCTTTCCATTAGATAAAATCTTTGTTGAGTGTCTTATTATTATATCTGGAGCACCTTTTGTGTAAGAATATACATTGTCTGGATATCTGTGGAAGGTGGTCATCATCTTTCTTCCAGAATCAAAAGGTATCTCTTCTATTCTCTTATAGATTTCATTTAATTTATCTACGCTTACATCTTGTTTTTCTGCAAATGTTAAAAGTGCAATTTCAGTTGGATCTCCTGCAATTTCAACATTCTCTCCATTTACCACAAGTCTAGCATCGTTAGTTAATCCTGCAATATGGGTAAGCACATTTAAGTCTTGGATTTCAGAAACTTTTTCCTTGCCAACTAGAAGTTCACCAATAGGAGCGTATCCAGTTCCTGTTACGTCAATTTCAAGTCCGTCAACATAGGCTTTGGTTACTGTCATTTCATTTTGTGTAAGAGTTCCAGTCTTATCAGAACAGATTACAGTTGTAGTACCTAGTGTTTCAACCGCAAGAAGTTTCTTAACTATTGCATTCTTCTCTGCCATTCTACCCATACCAAGGGATAGAACTATGGTTACTATCGCTGGAAGTCCTTCTGGCACTGCAGCAACAGCAAGGGCAATTGCAGTCATAAACATTTCAAGAGGTTCGTTCTTATATAGAAGACCTACTGCAAATACAATTGCGCATATTGCAATTACTAAAATTCCTAGAGTCTTAGAAAGTCCAGCAAGTTTCTTTTGTAGTGGTGTCGCTTCGTTGTCCACTAGAGCAATAGAAGTTGCGATATGACCAATTTCAGTATCATGTCCCGTTGCGATTACAATTCCTCTACCACGACCATAGCTTACTATTGTGCTTGAGTGAGCGATGTTTTCTCTATCGCCAATGCCAACCTCAGCCTCGTCCATGGTCTTACTATTCTTGTCAACAGGAACAGATTCTCCAGTCAAACTTGATTCGTCTATCTTTAAATTAGAAGATTCAATAATTCTTAAATCTGCAGGAACGATATCTCCCGTCTCTAAGATTACCAAATCTCCAGGAACTAAGTTAGAAGACTCAACCTCTAGATGCTGTCCACTCCTGATGACCTTAGCCTTGGGCGAGCTCATCTTCTGAAGAGCCTCGATGGCTTGCTCAGCTCTTCCCTCTTGAAGAAGAGAAAGTATTGCATTAACCACAACGATAGCTATGATTATGACAGCCTCTACCTTGTCTCCAGTGAAAGCAGAAACAATAGATGCGATTATAAGGATAATAATCATCGGGTCTAAAAATTGATCCTTCAACTTTTCTATAAAAGGTTTCTTTGCCTCCTGTTTTAACTCGTTTTTCCCATATTTTAAAAGCGCCTGATCTATTTCTTCTTTCTTAAGTCCATTTTTAAGATCGGTTTTAAAATAAGAGACCAGTTCATCTTTTTCTCTGTTATACCAGTTCATAAATCCTCCCATTTTTCTTCTCAATAACTTATTTCATTGTAACATTAAGGAAATTTTACTTCAACAAAGGCGATTGTGAAAGAAGTTTCATAAAACTTTCACATTTAAATTATCATCTAGTTAATAGGTTCACTTTAGTACTTAAAACCTTTAAACCTTGATATTTACACGTTTTTAGTGTCATTTTGAAAATAATAA
>CAMYEJ010000064.1 GCA_947254665.1 uncultured Peptoniphilus sp. | reverse complement strand
GGACAGTTTAGTATGTATTATGGAAATCTATTAAAATTGCTAATTAAAATAACACATTTAAAATCCAAGGATCTTTCTCAAGATCTTCATTACGACTCATCTTACTTTAGCAAGTGGCTAAATGGGCACCATCTTCCTACATTAGCTCAAGTTGAATCCACAAATTCTTATCTGTCTAACCGCTTTGCAGATGTTATTTATCGTAACAATCTCCAAGATGAGGTGCGTGGTTTTTTGCCTAATAATCTAGATTTGGGTTCCAAGGTTATTTTGAGAAAAACCATATATAATGCGTTAAATTCCTCCTATATTAAAAGCTTTTGCAAACGAGATGAGAATTTATTGGAAGTAAGCGAGAGTCCTTTTCAAACCATAGTCGGATTAGATGCCATCAGACGATTCTTGTTTTCCATCTATTCCAAACCTCTTGGTCCTGAAAAAGTATCTTTGTTTTATCATATTAATTACTCTTATCTTAGAAGTATCTTTGACAGTTACAAGAATCTACTATTATTTTCAAACGAAACACCGGTGGATGTTCATTTTATCTTAGATAATTCTGGTTCTTTTTTTACTTCTAATAATTTTTATGATATTTATAATATTTTAACGGAGATGATCTACTACGACATGTTCATTTATAGTCGTACAGTTGCCGCAGGTCAACCAGAGTTTATATATGTGCGCAATCATTTCGTCCTTTATTTCCATATGGATGAAAATGGTCTGCCACTTATTTGCAACTATTCCACTGATCCGGCTATTCTTGAGCAAACCGAAGCCTATTTAGCGTCTTTAAACCTTCCTCAGCATACGCTGATGAAAACCATTGATGATCCATATTTCGAGGTGGACTTTTTCCAAGAAAATAACTATCGAAATTACGATTTTCATATTTTTGCTTCTTTTTTTGATGGTTCTTTCTTAAACGAAAGCCTGGTCACCAAAATTTTAAAGCGCAATCGTGTTAAGAGCTTTGATAGTGAAGTATTAAAAAATACCCTCAAGCTAAAAACCACTACATATCGCAACGGAAACATGACTATTACTATTAACTCAGTTCCTTTTTTTCGTTCCCTTAGAGAACACAAATTGGCACTCGCTTCTCATGTTTTAAAAATCAATAATGACGATATGAAAAAATGTATCGATCTTATGTCCAAGGGATTAGAGTCCATGACTTCTTCTCATTTTTATATGATTGACCCATATGCAAATGACCCTTTAGATTGGGATTTTCCATTGTCTTTTTACATGACGAAACACACCTTTGTAGCTAAAAAATTGGATGTCACTTCAAAATGTCAATTTAAATACATAGTGTCTTCCAATCCTGAATTTGTTAAACTATTGCGGGAATCCTTCGATTTAATCCGCCACTCTGACTACGCCAAGGAAATCATCCCTTTAAGTATTGAAGAGCGACTTATGTCTATCTACCACACCACTGTAGCCTTGGGAGATGAGTAAGTCTTGTGTTAAGACAAAGTTATGGAAGAATTTGAATTATAAATTCTAAACTTACATAGAAAGTGAAGCCTTCCCTATAATATACATAGCTTTCCATCGTAACTGGGGATTACATCACTTTGAGCGTGATAATAAAAAATAACCACATATGTAATGGCTCTTTGCCAAATTTCGGGTGAGATATATTCTCACCTTTTTTATGTTCGAAATATTCTTTTAAATACGGCAGTTATTTTTAATTATTTTAAGATTTATATTAATTTAATTAATGTTTTTAATTTAAAACTTAATTTTTTTAATATTTATATTGCATTTTTTAATTTTAGTAGTACAATTAAGTTAAAGATGAGAGGAGGATATTATGGCAAATAAAATTCCAGGCACTTGCCCTTTCTGTGGCAAGCCAACCGTTGCAACGAGAATCGAATGTAAACACTGTCATATTTCCATAGAAGGAGATTTTTATTTAACTAAGTTCAATCAACTTTCAGAAGAACAACTTAAAATGGTGGAACTTTTCCTTGTGAGTCGTGGAAGTATCAAAGAAATGGAGCGCATGATGGGAATATCCTACCCAACAGTGCGTAATAAATTGGAAGAAATAGTGGTGGCTCTTGGCTACCCAGAAGATACAGAGATAACTCTTAGTCGTTCAGAAGTATTAGATAAACTTGATAAGGGCGAAATAACTTCTGAAGAAGCTGTAAATTTACTTAAACAAAGGAGGGATTAATTTGAAAGAACAAGATCAAATTCTAGAAATGTTACAAAAGGGAAAGATCACAGTCGAAGAAGCGAAAGAGCTTTTAAATGCTTTGGACTACGAAGAACCGATAAATAAGAAGAATAAAAATGTCATCTCCTTCGACGTGGATAAGGCGAAGGAAGGCTTCCAAGGTATAGAAAAAAGCGTCAATGATTTTATAAAAACTACATTCGCAACTATTTTCGATAAGGATTTTACCTTCCAAATCAAAGGAAAATTCGATCTTTTCCAAAAACTTTTTAAGGTAAATGTTTCTAATATGAAAAATCCAGAACTTTTTATTTACAATAGAAATGGATCTGTTCAGTTGGAAGAGTCTGACGATGATGAGCTAAATATAAATGTTAAAGTCCACTACAAAAATATTGAAAACTTCGAAGAAAGTAATTTCTTCACTTTTGAAAATGATGGCGAACACATTTCTTTTAAATCAAAAAAACCGAGCGAAAATGAGCAGTTCTACCTAGAAATATTGGCACAAATTCCAAGTAGAGAATTTTCAAATATTGTGGTAGATACTACCAACGCACCTATTTTTGCAGAAGATATTTTAGCGTCAAAACTTGATCTATCCACCACAAACGGAAAGATAAGACTTGAGGATTCAAATGTAGACGAACTATCTATAACCACTTCCAACGGACCGATTAATATCGAAGACACAACTGGCTCAGTGGCAAATGTAAAATCATCCAATAGCAAGATTTTTATGGAAGATATTTCTTTTGATGAGTTTAAAGGTACAACTTCCAACGGTAGGATAAATGGAGAGAACTTGGACTTCTCCGATTTGAATCTACATACCTCAAACGGTTCTATCCTTTTAGAAAATCTTTCTACAGATCGACTAAAAAAAGCAAGCCTCACTAGCTCCAACGGAGATCTATCTATGGAACTTGGAAGTCTAAAACGCAGGGCAAACTTCGACCTTGCAACCACCTCCGGAAGAATCAATTTAAATATTCCAGTTGAGATGAAATCAAATTCCCAAAAGGATACCTACTCCTATAACAAACACATCGTCGCATCCACTACCCATTTCGAAGAAGATGGAGATGCTATTGATTTTGTCCTAGCAACAGCAAATGCAAATATAAATATTGAAGACAACAAAAACATAGACTAAAAACAAAATACAAAATAAAAAGCAACGATTAGAGAAAGTTTAAAATTCTCTTCGTTGCTTTTTTATTTTATTCAGTTCTTATTGCATCCAGTGCGGATAGTTTCATTGCACGTCTCGCAGGTAGGTATCCTGAAAGAAGTCCAATCAAAGTTGAAAATCCTAGTGCAGTTAGAATAAGTCCAACAGAAATTATGGAAATCTTAGGCTCGAAGTTTACTGTTTCTCCGCCCAGCTGTCCCATAAAGTACCCGGCGAAAAATTTGTTCGCAAGTACAGAGATGATTAGAGAATTTACAACTGCGATCACTCCTCCGATAAGACCTATAAGGCTCGCTTCTAAAAGGAATAGGTTTTGAATATCTTTTATAGATGCTCCTATTACCTTCATGATTCCGATCTCTTTGGTCCTTTCGTAGATGGACATGATCATTGTGTTTGCTATACCAATAGCTGCAATTATAAATGAAATTGCTCCGATACCGCCAAAGACCGCCTGTACGATTCCAATCTGTTTGTTGGCGTTATCTAAGAATTCTTTCGTCATATTGTAAGGACGAAATCCCTTATCTTTAAGCGCTTTTGTTACTGCGTCTACATTTTTTATATCATCCACCACAACTTTTATATTGTTGTAGTTCTTGGATTTTAATTTGACTTTGAATTGACTCGCCAAGGCTTTATAAGTTTCGATACTCATAAAGAGAAAATTTTGTTTTTGGTAGTCGTTTCCTTCTGTCATTTCTCCAGATATTCTAAGTTGAACTTGTTTACCGTCGCTTTGATTGTTTTGATTTCCATCCATCTCCATGGATCCCATATCTGACATTCTATCATCGTCGCCGGTTGATTTTGGTTCAAATTTTGTGATGTAGATCTTTCGATTCATCAAAGATTTTTTTTCTGAAAAATAGTTAGGACGACTTCTATCGTAGAATTGATACTTAACCTGGGAGCCTAAAATTACCACTGGATTTTTTTCTCCTGGCGCTATATATTTCCCATTTGCAAGCTCAATTCCATAGTCTTCCATATATTGAGGTGGCATCCCAACTATATCCACATAACTAGCTTCTTCTCTTCCCATTTTTAGACTGACAGTAGCTTCGTACATAGGGATTACTGCCTTTATATGCTCTATTTCAGAAACTTCATTTATGGTTTGATTGTTCATCGGTTTCTTCTTTGGCTTTTGGTATCCCGGCTTGTCCATCTCTGGATCAAATCTCGTGAATTGACTATTTAGCTCCAAGACCCTCATGTCCCCCATATCCTCATAGAATTTGGAGTTCATAAATTTAAAGCCACGACCGATTGAAATAATTATAATTATTGCCGTTGCACCGATTATTACACCTAGAACGGTCAGGAATGTCCTTAGCTTTCTCGAAGCCAGGTTTCCCGCCGCCATTTTGAATAAATCGCTAAACTTCATTAGATTGTTAGATCCTCATTTTCTTTTTTCTTTTTCTTATAGATAAAGAATGCTCCACCGATTGCTGCAGCCGCTACTGCAAGCCCACCGAGTATTTTGAAGATACCTTTAGATGAACCGCCGCCCATGTCTTGGTTGT
The DNA here is from genome assembly GCA_947254665.1 of uncultured Peptoniphilus sp. Lineage (GTDB taxonomy): Bacteria > Bacillota > Clostridia > Tissierellales > Peptoniphilaceae > Peptoniphilus_B. The sequence goes on along the minus strand of CAMYEJ010000064.1, from coordinate 2,917 downwards.
TCATGTCGTTTTCATCCATTTTAGGCATATCTTCTACGGTGAATTCATATTCTTTCTTTACCTCTTGGGTAACTCCCATTGAGTCTTCGAAGGTCCAAACGAGTTCAACCTTCTTTTGTCCTGGAGTATCAGGAGTTACATTTACCATAAAGGTATCTTGAGAGCCCGGTGCAAAAGCTCCTTTGTAGTATGATGGTGTATCGAATTTCAATCCTTCGCCCTTGATCTTAATCATTACGTTTGAAAGATTTGCCTTACCGGTGTTGTAATAATCTATTGAAAGTGGAGTTTCCCCTCCTATCATGAATTCGCCTTGTGGTAGCACGTCTCCAACTTCAAGTTTCGCTTGTTGAACTACAGGCACACCGATTTGAGCAGTGTCTGTGTATTTATTTGCCTTTGCATCTTCGTATTCAAAGTTTGCAACTACTGTGTATGTCTTGGCAGCAGTATCAGGAACGGTTGTAAAGGTGATTTCCTTTTCAATTCTTGCTCCTGGAGCGATACTTGCAATGTAGAAAGTATTTGAAGAATCTACCGGCGTAAATACGGATGCAGTTGGCATAGCTCCACCAGTTTGTCCTCCATTGGAGTCTCCAGAACCTACAGATTCTTGAGTATCTGAAGTAAGGAATATCTTGATATTTTTAACAGTCTTCTTCGCATTGGTGTTGAAGAATTTTAAAAATAGTTTAAATGGCTTGCCTGCTTCAATAGTTTGTGGCTCTAAATAATAATCTTCGATTATAAGTTTAGGTGTAGATTCATTTACAGGTTTGCCGTCATTCTTTTCAACTGGAGCCTTTACAAATACTCCAACGATTTGACTTGTAGATTGAGCTTCCGCCTTGGTATCGTCGGTATAATCAACCTTTAGTTCCACAGGATAGTTCTTAGTTTCCGCAGAAGGTGTAACCATAAAATCGTAGGAGAAGTTTTTCTTTGCTCCTGGTGCAAGCTCTTTTAGTTGAATGATTGAAACAGTTCTAGAAGCTAGTCCGTTTTGATCTTGGCTATTTGCTTGTACCTTTAAATTCTTAGCAGTAATATTTCCTGTGTTTACAAGGTCAAAGGAAATAGTGGCCTTCGCATTTCTATATAAAATTCCTGATGGGAATTTGATATTTTTAAATTCTAGAGCTGAAGGTTCTTGTTGTGACTTAGTTATATTGAATGAAAATTGGTACTTCCCAGTCTTAGGTGCTTGTTCTGAAGTTTTATCTTCTCCTTGTCCATAACCTGAAAATGTATAATCAAGATCTAGCATATATGTTCCAGGTGCCATTGACTTATCAGATTTTAAATTAAAGGTAATGTACTTAGTTTCCCCTGGATTAAGAGTTGTGATATCTGCAGTTGAAAGTCCACTTGCCAGTGTGATTTCCTTTGATTTAAGTCCACCAAGAGATAGCTTAATATTGTTTGCAGGTGCATCTCCAGTGTTTGTAACTTGGAATGGAACTTGGAATTCCTTGCCCGCTTCTTGTTCGTCAATCCAAAAATTGTCGACCTTACTAATTTCTATTGCTGGGTTAACTGGTCTTGAAGGAGCATTTATCTTTACGTAAACAGTTTCTTGTTGAGTAAGAATTTTAGTTCCTACTTTATATTGTAAATCTAAGGTAACTGGAATAGTTCCACCTTGAAATCCACTATCAGCAACAATATCAAAACTTCCTTCTTGTTCATTATTATCTTTTAAATCAAAATATATTTTTCCATCACTTTTATAAATATATCCATCTCCCTGAATATATACTTTGTCTGGATCTTTTATAGATGCTTTTATAATAAGATCTATTACATCATCTTTATAAGTTTTCTCTTTTTTTATTTTTACTTTAACATTGGCACTGCCATTACTTAAAATATTTGTTGTTTGATTTACAGATACAACAATACGAGGATTATCAATTTGGTTTGCTCCATTTGCATAAGTATTAATCGTAATTAGCATTATTAATGCCAGTAATATAGAAGTGAATTTTTTCATACTATCTCCTTTCTAGGTATCTTTGCGTCATTTTCTTCTATGCTTGTTATCATCCCGTCTCTCATGTCCACTATTCTATCTGCGTAGATGGATGTCTCTACGTCGTGGGTTACTATTATCAGTGTTTGATTGTTCTTGCGAGCCATTTCGCACATGAGGTTCATAACTTCAAATGATGTGTTGGTGTCCAGATTTCCCGTTGGCTCATCGGCAAAGATTATCTTTGGTGCATCGACAAATGCACGGGCTATGGATACTCTTTGTTGTTGACCACCACTCATCTCGTTTGGTCTGTGGTGGAGTCTTTCTCCTAGTCCTACCTTTTCAAGTATATCTTTTGCAAGTTCGTCTCTTTTTTTCTTAGGAACTCCTTTGAATATGAGTCCCAAACTGACATTGTCCATGGCAGAGAGATTCTTTATAAGATTGTAGGATTGAAATATAAATCCGACATTTAATCTTCTAAATTTAGTTACCTGGCTTTCATTTAACTTCTCAATATGTACCCCGCCGATGGAGATCGTTCCCGAGGTTGGTTTATCTAGTCCTGCAACCATATTTAGAAGTGTGGATTTACCTGAGCCGGAAGTACCTAGTAGACAGAGGATTTCTCCTTCGTAAATATCTAGATTTATTCCGCCGAGGGCTACTACTTTTTCTGTGCCCATTTTATAGATTTTCTTCAGGTCGCGAATCTCTATAAGCTTCATATTTACCACCTCTTTTTCGAGTATATCATAATTTTTATTTTAATAGTTTACAAAAGTATTAAATTTGAGAAGTACTATTTGAAATTTTTGTAAAATTTACTATATTTTTACATTGATGCTATCGGATAACATAAGTCATCCAAACTTGACCTCACCAGGGTTAGACCCATTCGACTCCAGAGCCTTGCGGCTCTTCCGCTCAGGGTGACTGTCT
>CAMYEJ010000063.1 GCA_947254665.1 uncultured Peptoniphilus sp. | reverse complement strand
TCTTTGCAGTTTACTTCTTCGTTCCATCTGTAAACAGAGAAGTAAATGAATCCATAAGAGTGCTTACAAAAGTTGATATTAATGGAGTTGCAGAATATATAAGAGGATTTGGAGTATATGCGGTTGTAGTTTCATTCTTACTAATGCTACTTCAATCACTTATTTCGCCGATTCCAGCATTTTTCATCACCCTATCCAATGCGATGATTTGGGGATGGGCAAAGGGAGCGTTACTATCCTGGTCAAGTGCAATGGTAGGAGCCGCAATGTGCTTCTTTATTGCTAGAATCTTGGGTAGAGACGTAGTTAGGAAATTTGCATCAGAAGGAGTTCTAGTAGCGATAGAAGAATTCTTCAAAAAATATGGGAAATATGCAATCATGGTGGCGAGACTTCTTCCATTTATACCATTTGACGCAGTATCATACGCTGCAGGATTAACCTCAATGGACTTTTGGGGATTCTTCCTTGCAACAGGTATAGGACAACTTCCAGCGACAATAGTTTATTCCTATGCAGGTGGAAGCTTGACCGGAGGAGCACAAGCTCTAATGGTAGGACTTTTGATTCTATTTGCAGCTTCAATTATTATCTACGTGGCTAGAAAAATTTACAATGACAAACAAACAGAACGAAATAAAATTAAATGATAGACGCATGAATGTAATTAAGATTACAATTATGATCTTGATAGCACTCATTTCTATATTTGTAGTTAGGAAATTCTCCTTTGAAGATATAAAATCATTTGTGGATTCAAATGGACATGTGGCGGCGCTCTTTTATATCCTTATATTTACAATCCTTCCGGTATTCTTCTTCCCAGTGATAATAATCGTCCTAGTTGGAGGAGCTCTTTTTGGAATTTGGAAAGGATCTCTATATACGATGATTGGTGTGGTTTTAAATACGCCAATTATGTATATCATGGGCAGATTCTTACTAAAGGATTTTGTAAGGAATTTCGTCAATAACCACATGAGTGAAAAGCTATCTTCTGCACTATATAGTGACAACCAAAAGGTTTTATCACTAGTTTTATTTATCATAAGACTTAGCCCTATATTTAGCTACAATGTGGTGAACTATATCTCTGGAATTACTGAGATAAACTTTTTTTACTACCTTCTTACTACGTTTGCAGGGGTAATTCCAGGGGTATTGGTGTTTAATTATTTTGGAGAAGCTGTCTTAAATCCGGGATCAAAAGAATTTATCTATTCAATATTATTTTTAATTTCTTTGGTAATAATATCGGCGATAATTTCTAAGTTATTCTTAAAAGAGGAGAAGAAATGAAAAAACTTGGTATAGTCATACCAACCTATAACGAAGAAAAAATCATAGATAGAACACAGGAGATGATCTCTCGATTTTCTGATCTTTGTGATACAGTGTTTTCCGATGGATATTCTACGGATAAAACCTATAAAAAAATAAATTTTAAAAAGATTCAGAGGACCAGGTACAGATCCAATCAGATGAATGAAGGCGCGAAGGAACTTAAAAACGAAAAGATTCTATTTCTCCATGCAGATAGTAAAATATCTAGAGAAGCAATACTTGAACTAATAGAAAGAAACTATAATTTCGGATGCTTTAGGCTTAAGTTTGAACCGACTTCAACCTTTTTAAAATCCATTGAGTGGGGTTCCAACTTCAGAGTGAAGTATAGGCATATCGCCTTTGGCGATCAGGGAATATTTATAAAACGGGAACTCTTTGAAAAAATTGGAGGATTTAAACCTCTTTTTCTTATGGAGGATTATGAACTCTCTCTTACATTAAAAGAGATGGGAATCTATCCAAAGCTTCTTGAAAGTGAGATCACCACATCTTCGAGAAGATTTATAAAGGACGGATCTTTTAAGACATTATTTAAGTTGCAAAAATATCAAGAGATGTACAGAAAAGCACGAACAGGTGGAGATATCTACGCCTGTGCAGAAAAAATAGAGAAATTATATAGGAGTTAAGATGAATGTACTAGAGAAAACGAAAGAAAATTGCATACATTGTAAGAGATGTACCAAGGCTTGTGACTTTTTATCCAAGTACGGCATGGATCTTTCGGATTTTGCGAGTAGACTAGACCTTAGGTACTCCTGTTTTCTCTGTGGAAAGTGCAAGGATGTGTGTCCTGTGAATCTCGACGGAAAAGAAATCTCTCTCTTTATGAGGAGAAGAAATCCGAAGGGACTTAAATTCGTAAAGTTTATGAAGAACAATTATAAACTTAGAAACATCGGCAAGAAAAAATCTAAGGATCTCATATTTTTAGGTTGTAACTATCCAGGATTTTTACCAAAGACCTGTGAAAAGATTATAGAGATTGGATATAAACATGGAGCGGATTTCTCTATTGATTGTTGCAAGAAACCTACTCATGATATGGGTGGAGAAGCACCATTTGACATCTTGGAGAAGAATCTAAAATCTCAAAATGTAGAGAGAATAATCTGTCTCTGTCCAAACTGTTATCACTTTTTAAAGGGCAAGATCTATGCAGAAGTTATCTCTGTCTATGAATATTTAAGAGAAATTGGAGTTGGCAAGAGCATTGACGAAGCTTCCAATGTATTTTTCCCATGCTCCGATAGATATTCTAGAGAAATTTTCGAAGATATAAAGTATTTTGCAAAAGATTATGAAGAACCTTTCACATCCATCGGCTGCTGTGGACTCGGCGGAGGAGCCATAAAAGAGGAAGGGGATGTTGTGGATAGATGGAAAGAAAAGATGAATTCCTTGGATAAGGAAAATATCTACACCTATTGTTCCTCCTGTGCAGGGATTTTTCACAATGGGTACAAGAGGAAAAATGTGAAGAACTTCTTGACAGAGATACTGGAAGTCGAAGAAGAACCTTCAAGCGAGTACGCAAAGAACGTAATGAAATTTAAATTTAAAAAACACGGGAGGTAGTATGTTTAACAAAAACTTACTCAAAAAGCTATCAGTATTCCTACTATCAGTATTTTTATTGGTAGGATGTGGCAAGTCTGAAAAACCACAAAATAACGCGGCAAATAAAAATAATAAAGAACAAACTGAAACTGCAAAAGACACAGATATGACTTTTGAAGAAGCTTTAGAATCTGCAAAAGGAAAGACTGTTAACTTCTATGGATGGGGTGGAGATGAAAAGAGAAACAATTGGATAGACAACTCTATCGCACCAAAGATGAAGGAAAAATATGACATCACAGTTAACAGAGTTCCAATGGACATCGACGAAATCAACAACCTTCTTCTTAACGAAAAGAACGCAGGCAAGGACGGTTCAATCGATGTAATCTGGATCAATGGAGAAAACTTCGCAGCAGCAAAGAAACAAGATTTTCTATATGGACCATTTACTGACAAACTTCCAAACTTCAAAGACTATGTAGATGGAGAATCTGCAGACGTGAAGTACGACTTCGGGGAACCAACTGAAGGATTAGAAGCTCCATATGGAAAGGCACAATTCGTATTCGTTTACGACAGCGCAGTTATTCCAAATCCACCTAAGAATGCTAAAGAATTACTAGAAGTAGCAAAAGCAAACCCAGGTAAATTAACTTACGCAGCTCTACCAGACTTCACAGGTTCAGTATTCGTTAGACAAATCATGTCAGACCTACAAGGCTACGAACAATTCATGGACAAGGATCTTACACAAGATAAACTTGTAGAAATGATGAAGCCAACCATCGACTATTTAAACGAACTTAAACCATACCTATGGAAGGAAGGCAAGACTTATCCATCAGACAATCCAACTCTTACCAACATGTTCTCTGACGGAGAAGTTGCAATGGCAATGAGTTACAATCCAAACCAAGCATCAATGATGATCAACGACAAAAAAGCACCAGCTACTACTAGATCATTCGTCTTTGATAAAGGAAATATAGGTAACACCCACTTCCTTGCAATCTCTAAAATGAGTCCAAACAAAGACGCTGCAATGATATTTATAAACGAAATCCTAGCACCAGAAAATCAAATTGAAAAGGCTGATCCAGAAGTGCTTGGAGATCTACCAGTAGTAAGCTACGACAAATTAACTGACGATCAAAAGAAACTTTATGATTCAATAAATATCGGAGAAGCAACCATCCCTTACAACGAACTAGACGCTAAGAAAGTACCGGAAATGCCGGCACAACTTGTACCATTAATTGAAAAGATATGGGAAGAAAACGTACTAAATTAGATTTATCATATCTGCCGGGAATCGCACTAATCGCTGTGGTGATTCTCGGCGGTTTTATAAAATCTATTATTATATCATTTGGATTTTACAAAGAAATAGGGATAAGTGAATTTACCACCAAGTACTACAGAGAGATTTTAACTTCCAAAGGATTTTTAAATTCTCTTTTTTTCACATTTAAATTCGCTGCCATCTCATCTATCTTGGCAGTAATAATCGGACTATTTATGGCATATGGAATCTATTTTTACAAGAAAAAATCTTCCTTTAGTTTAAATATTCCGATGATAATACCACATATGATTGTGGTGGTAATACTTTTAAATCTATTTTCTGAAGCGGGATTATTTTCAAGAATTCTAGCAAATCTTGGAATAATAAATAGCCCACATCAATTTTTCCCGCTATTTTATACGAAGAGTGCCATAGGAATAATCCTCGTATATATTTTTAAAGGAGCACCATTTGCGGCGGTGGTATTTTTAAATGGAATTAATAAAATCGGAATGGAACAGTTTAATGCGGCTAGGAATTTGGGAGCAACAGAAAGCTACGCATTCTACCATATCTACTACAAGAGAGTTAAATCTTCTCTGTTAAAAGTGCTTTTAATCCTATTTACATTTTCCATGTCCTCATATGAAGTGCCATACCTAATTGGACCGACAGCACCTAGGGCATTGGCGGTGAAATCCTATATAGAATTTACGCAAAATGATTTTATCTATAAACCATATTCCTTGGCTTACAATGTAATTCTAGGCTTAATAGGAATAATTACAGTAGTTGTATTTTTGATGTTGGAGTTTAGAGATGATGAAGAATTTATCTAAGATATTTGTAAATATTTTAATATTTTTACTCTGCTACACGGCCATTACTCTAACCTTGGGAGTGTTTCGAGAGAGCTATCCATATCCTGTCATATTTGGAGGCACATTTTCAACAAGAGCAATTGAATATTTAAAAGTTGACAGAAATCTTTTAAATTCAATCACAAACTCCATGGTAATAGGCACCATCGCAACATTTATCGCAACATTTTTAAGCTACTTTGTGGCGAGAAGAATAAGCACAAGTAGAAAGTTTAAAAAACTTCTCATGGCGGTGGTATTTCTTCCGATGGTAGTATCTGCCACATCCATTGGGATTGGACTCCAACTTATATTTATAAAACTTGGCATGGCTGGTAAAATCCCTGCGATAATTCTAGTACACATCGTGTATATAATTCCGTATTCAGTTTGGATTATGATACCAGGATTTGAAAGTTTTGACCAAGATCTCTACAACCAAGCTAGAATCCTTGGAGCTACGAAATTAAAAGCGACGGTAAATACTATAATCGTTCATATGTTTTCATTTATAAAGACATCCCTCATCATGGGATTTATTCTTTCATTCTCCCAATATTATTTGACCTTGGTACTTGGAATAGGAATGGTAAACACATTTACCTTACTTTCATTTCCATTTATGGTGGTAAAAGATAGGAGTATAACCGCTGTCATGAGCATAATATTTATACTACTAAACGTATTATTTATCGTAGCGATAGAAATCATTTCAAAAATAATTATAAGGAGCAAGAAATGGCATATATAGAACTTAGAAATATTACAAAATCCTACGGAGATAGAATGATCTTAAAAGATATTTCCTTTGACATAGAAGAAGGGGAAACTATCTCCATAGTGGGACCATCAGGCACGGGAAAATCTACACTTCTTAGAATTATTTGCGGAATACTAGATGAAGACGGCGGAAGTATCACACTTGGTGGAGAAAATCTTTTGAATTTGCCGCCAGAAAAGCGAAACACCCTCATGATGTTTCAAAACTTCGAACTATTTCCACATCTCACAGTATGGGACAATGTGGCATTTGGGCCAAGGGCAAAGAAGATGAATAAGGAAGAAATTTCTAAAAAGGTTGAATACTTTTTGAACTTAGTTGATCTAGACCATAGAAAGAATGCCTATCCAAAGGATCTTTCTGGAGGAGAAAGACAGAGAGTCGCCCTTATAAGATCGCTTATAAATGAACCGAAGATGCTTCTTCTTGATGAACCTTTTTCAAGTCTAGATGAAATACTTAGGGATAGAGTTAGAAAATCCACCTTTGAAATTCTAAAAGATTTAAAGATTTCTACGCTTTTTGTAACCCATAGCATCGAAGAAGCGTCCATGTATTCAGATAGGTTCATCGTCATGGAGAAAGGCAAAATAATTGGAATAGGCACTCCAAAAGAACTCTACGAACACCCAAGTTGCAAAGAAGTTGCAGAATTCTTGTATAAAGAAAATGTCTTTGACGATTACTTTTTAAAGAAAGAAGACATAGAAATAAAATCTGGAGATACTTACAAAATCGAAAGAAAAAGTTTTGTAAATGGAGAATACAGGTACGAAATCGGAAGTTATATAGCATATAGTAGCGAGGAATACAACCTCGGAGACGAAGTTGATTTGGAAATAAAGAAGAGGAGGGCATATGAAAAAAGTACTTGTTGATTTTGACAACACCATAAATGTGAGGGGCTGTGACATAGACGATGCCTTTGCATTATTCTTTCTACTGAGCCACAAAGACGTAGAAGTAGTGGGAATCACCACTACATTTGGAAATAGCAATGAAGACGATACCTACAACTCAACCGTCATGATGAATAGTGATCTTGGAATAGATATACCACTTAAGAAAGGCGGAATATATTCCTACGATGCAGCAAAATTTATAAAAGAAACCGTAGAAAGAGAAAAGGTAAGTTTAATCTCACTAGGCTCCACCACAAATATGATGAAGGCTCTTGCCCTTGGAATGGATACAAAAAATTTAGTTGAATTTGTACAAATGGGAGGTATCACATCTCCACTATATTTTAAAGGAATGGTAATGGACGAACTCAATATGTCCATAGATTTTCTCGCCACCAATTACGTCCTTAAAAGAATTGAGAAACCTGTAATAATCACAGGAAATAATTGCATCGAAAAGAAGTACAAAGTAAAGGACGGAGAGTATATTTCAAAATATATGAGGTATCTCGACTCTCATATGCGTCGCTGGAAGGCAGAGTTCGAAGTAAAATATAAAGAAGAAGAACTTGTGATATGGGACGCGTTAACGACATTATATGTAACCAATCCGGAGTTTTTTGAAATAGAGAAGAGAAAGATAAGTCTTGGAGAAAATATGATGACCGGATACTTGGAAGAAGGAGAGGACAAGGAAATCTTAATCCCTAGATTAAAAGATACGGTGGATGCAATGGACTATATAGTAAGCACCATTGAAAACAATTAAATAAAAGATATTTTTAAAATTTGCACGAGAGATCGTGCTTTTTTTGTTGTGATTCTGATTTAATAAAAAATGAAGGCGCTCTATTTATATGGATAACAAAGAAAAATGGTATAATTGAAGTATAAAACTGAAGGAGCGACTTTATGAGTAAGATAGATGAACTATTAAAAAATGAGAAGGTCGAGTGGAAAAAACTTGGTGAAGTATGCGATATTATTAGAGGCGTAAGAGTTACAAAAAAAGATTTACTAGAAAATGGAAAATATCCAGTTGTTTCAGGTGGTACAGGTTACATGGGATATATAAATGAGTACAATAGAGATGAAAATACAATAACAATTGCTCAATATGGATCTGCAGGATACGTT
>CAMYEJ010000062.1 GCA_947254665.1 uncultured Peptoniphilus sp. | reverse complement strand
GGGTATAATATTATTATAGTAAAAGGAGGAAGATCATGGATAAAGATTTTAATTTTTTTGAAGCGATTTTAAACACAAATAAACAGATGACAGAAAGCTGGCAAGAAACTATAAACAACTTCACAAAGAATATAAACGCCCCATTTAATATTTCAAATCCCTTTGAAGGATACCAAAAGATGATGAGCTCAATGTCATGTAGCCCTCTATTTTCTTTTGATGGATCCACATCAGACATCTTTCAAAAGATGAATCAAGGTGCAGAAATATACTACAATATGTACAAGCTTTACAGCGACATTTATGAAAAAAACATAGAACCAACTAAGGATAATATAGAAAAAGTAATAAAAGAATATATGAATTCCACAACAGAATATATGAATAAATATATTATGCCTTATCTGCCAAAAGAAGCACAAGAAGTGCTAAAAAAGGCAGAAGACATTGGAAATTCATATCAAAGTTCAATGGATGCAATCTATGGGCCATGGAAGGATAATGCAAAGGACTTGGCTGATTCATACGCTAAGGGACTTTTCCAAGATCCAGAAGCATTCATAGAATACTTCGACAAATGGAAAGAAAACTATAAAAATACCTTTGGCAAGATGTTAAATATGCCGATGATGGGTATTTCAAGAAATGCTCAACAAGATAAACTTCAAACATTAGACAGATATATCAAGTACTTGACCTACTCTACAGAACTTTCATTTAAACTTCAAACATTGGTAAAAGAAACCACAGAAAATGTAATCAGAGAATCATTTGAAATTATGAAGACCGAAATGACTCCTAAGACTTTTGAAGAGTTCTACAATTATTGGAGAGACTCTCTTTCTAGAAACTTCGACAGACTATTCTACTCAGATGAATTTTCTAAATTCCTAGGTGGATTCGTAGACTCTGTGCTAAGTCTTAAGATTCAAATGGATAAGGTAATCATAAACGCACTTAAATATTTACCAATCCCAACCAACAATGACATGGACTCACTTTATAAGACAGTTCACGATCTAAAGGCAGAAGTTAGGAAACAAAGAAGAGAAATCAGAAACTTAACAGATGAGCTAGAAACTCTTAAAAAAGGGAAAAGCAAATAGGAGGATCAAATGAAAAATTTATTTGACATGGGAGTAGGAGAATCACTATTACAGATAATGGGCTCACAAGAAAAGATGGTTAAGGGAATAGAAACTCTAATGAATGTGGACTATTCTGGATACAACCAAACTCCAAAGGAATTAGTATTCCAAATGGACAAGATGAAGCTCTACCACTACAAACCTAGAGTTGAGAATACAACTAAGACTCCACTAATAGTAGTGTATGCTCTTGTAAATAAAGAATATATGATGGACATCCAACCTGATAAATCCATGATGAGAAAACTTCTTGAAGGTGGAATAGATGTATATATAATAGATTGGGGATATCCAACAGCAGATGATAGATACCTAACCTTAGGCGACTACATCAACGGATATATAGATGAAGCAGTTGAATTCGTAAGAAGAGATAGAAATGTAGACAAAGTAAATTTAATGGGTATTTGCCAAGGTGGAACATTCTCATTTATCTACACAGCAACTCACCAAGAAAAGATTAAAAATCTTGTATCACTTGTAACACCAATAGACTTCGATCAAGATGATGGACTTCTATTCAAATGGGGACCATATCTAAATGCGGATAAAATGGTAGAAGCATTTGGAAATGTACCAGGAGATTTCATGAATGCAGGATTTGTATTTTTAAAACCATACGACCTTATGATAGACAAGTATATCGGAGTAATAGACACTCTAGATGACGAAGAAAAACTTGCAAACTTCTTAAGAATGGAACAATGGATCTTCGATTCACCGGATCAAGCTGGAGAAGCTTACCGCGAATTCCAAAATGAAATGTATCATAAAAACAGCTTGATAAAAGGAGAATTCTATCTAGAAGGAGAAAAAGTTGATCTTAAGAATGTAACTTGCCCAGTGCTTGCGATGCTAGGTACAAAGGACAACCAAGTACCACCATCAGCAACTAGACCAATTCCAGAAGCAATAGGCTCAAAAGACTGTGAACTTGTAGAAATAAATACAGGACATATAGGGCTATTCGTAAGTGGAAGAAGTCAAAGAGAAGTAAGTCCAAAGATAATAGAATTCTTAACAAAGAGAGATAAATAAATAAAAATAAAAGGAGGTCTGACCTCCTTTTTTTAATGCAAATCTAGAAGAGATTTACAAAATTATTCTGTTTAGATAAGATTTTAAAAAATAAAACTAGGCTATTTGATCATAGTAAGAATTGCATTTAAACCGTAGCCTTCGCCTTCTTCTCTTGCGGAGTGAATCCTAGGATTTCCAAAGGTAAATTCTGGCGTGACCTCGATATTTTCTTCTTCTATTCCAAGGGATTTAAGAACTAAATAGTTTGCAAGTTTCATATTTAAATAGTATTTGTCCTCTCTTGTTTTAGATTTATTAAACGCAGTTAAAATATGGGGAACCTCATCTGAAATTTTTGAAAATTCCTCGTATACCTCGAGACCTACTTCATAATTTTCCTGACCAATGGAAGGACCGATGTAGGCATGGATATCTTTTATAGAACTACCGAGACTCTCCATAGCTTCGATGGTAGATTTAGAAACCCCACCAACTGTTCCTCTCCATCCGGAATGGCAGGATCCTAGAATTTTCTTGTGAGAATCATAGAAGATGATAGGAGTGCAGTCGGCAAACTTTATAAGAATAATTTCATTTTTCCTATTTGTAACAATTCCGTCTGAATCCATAAAAATTCTTCCGTATACAAATGGTTTATCTTCATCTTTTCCAATTATTCGCACATTTTTTGAATGGGTTTGAAAACAGGAGTAGACTTTTGCATTTAAATTCTCGCTTTTAATAATATTTTTTACATCTAAAGCTACTTTATCTCCTACGGTTTTAAATCTAAAATCATAGGGAATTCCATAAACTTTAGAAAATAAATCTCTAAAAGATTTTGAACATGGACCTATATGATCAGAAGATTTTTCGGAATTTTCCACTAAAAAATTACTATCTATATCATTTGATTTTAATATTTTTTCATTTGAATTATCATTTTTCATAATATCACCGAGTTTATTTTATCAAATATTTCATAAGTATTACAATCTCAAAAAATATGTAACATAAACATAATATATATAGACGCCAAGACTTGATATAATGTAAGTAGTTGGAAGTGGTGAGAATATGAAAATGCATAAGAAAATTCTTGTACTACTCCTTTCAGTATGTATTTTAATGCCAAACTTTGCAAGCGCCAAAAGTTTTTTGGACACAAGGGATCACTGGTCAAGGGAATACGTGGATAAATTATCGGACATGGGACTTATCTCTGGTTATGATGGAGGTTATTTCAAACCTGATCAAACTATGTCAAGGGTTGAATTTTATGCTGTTATTAACCAAATGGCAAACCTTAAAAAAACCTATCCGATTTTCTTCACAGATGTAAACCAAAATGACTGGTACTACAAAGAAGTTCAAAAAGCTGTCAAGGCTGGTTATATCGTACCAACGTCAGGACCACTAAATCCTAATGCTGATATAACTAGAATTGAAGTTGTGAAGGTACTCGGTTATATGTACAATTTAAAGAAGAAAGCTGCACCAGATTTTAAAGACATACAGAATTTAAGTGAATCTGACAAGGGGAGCCTTGGAGCTTTAGTATCTGTAGGAGCGCTTGGTGGATATCCTGATGGAAATTTCAAACCAGGTGGTGCGGTATCTAGAGCAGAGATTTCAAGAATACTGATAGGTTTAATTGATAAAGCAGGTCTTCCAGCTGAAAGATCAGTACCAGATAGCAAGATCAAATTTGGAGAAAAAGATCTATATGAGTAAGAGTGCCTAGGCACTCTTTTTCATTTTTTGTAAAAATATATTATTCTTTTTTGAAGTAAATAATTCTAAATGATATAATTAAATTGGAGGACGATATGGAATTTATCAAAGAAAATAAAAAGAGGGTTTTTATAGGAGCTTCTTTTTTCATTGTTTTAATAACACTACTTATAAATATTGGCAATATTTCAGGATCAAAGATGATGATTAAGGTTAAAACTCCGGGTTTCGTTGAAAATGCCCAAGATTTTCACATAACCTCGTCTACAATTATGATCTTTGATGGAAGCTACCTTTACATTACTGACAAGGATGGAGAACTTCTAAGAAAGATAGATAAATCTCAAGAAACATACGTATCTTTCTTCGCTGGTAATTTTGGATTTCTCTACGATGAGGATTTAAAGAAGCTTTACAAGTATGGAGAAAACGGAGAGTACTTAGGAAGCATACCCACGAATATTGATGTGTACAATATTGAAGAACAGGGTTCCAATATAGTGCTTCATCTAAAAGAAGGAAACAGAGAAGAGATATCTATTCTAGATGGACTAACTATTAAGAATGTATATAAGACCGATAACTACATAACATCCATGTACGTAGTAAATGAAAAGAACTATGCTATATCTGAGATAAGCCCTTATGCACAGGGATACAAGACAATACTTACAGTATCTGATGGTCAAGTCAAAAAGACAGACTACAACCAAGAAGTTGGACTATCACTAAATATAAAAGATAAAAAAGTATTCTTTATAACAGATAAAAACATATACAAAATCACACCGGATAAGGTAGATAAAAAAGATATTCCTAATATTTCAGACGTTCTCTATAGAAACTCACACATTTACCTACTTCACAGTGGAATTCTATCAAAATACAATTTAAATTTAGACGAAACAGACAAGATGATAGTAGCAGCAAATGTAACAAGACTTAAAGATGTGGGAGGAAGCATCTACGCCTATGGAGAAAGTGATATAGGTGGAGAAATCGGTACATCCCAAGAGTTTTATACCAGACTTGGTTCGGGTATAGAAAGAATGGAAGTTGGTGGAGTTACCGTAGCCACATTAAAAGACGGCAAGGTAAACATCTACAAAATAGTCTCTTCACGTTCTGTTAACAAGAATACAATGAGAGATATTTCAGGAGAAAATGATTAGGAGGTGAACATGCTATATTATGAGCTAGGGGATATAGTAACTTTGAAGAAGCCCCATGCATGTGGAGGAAATGAATGGGAAATCACAAGACTCGGTATAGACATGAAATTAAAGTGCTTACACTGTGAAAGAGTTGTATGGATAGCTAGAATCGACTTCGAAAAGAGAGTAAGAAAGATTAAAGTCGACGATAAATTCATAAGTATAGTTCACCACGAGAAAAAAGAGGAGTAAAAAATGGACGTTCAAAAAATTTACGATGCAAGAGAAAGACTAAAAGGTCATATCAAAGAAACACCAGTAGTAAAGGCTCCAAACCTAGGAGATGATATCTACCTAAAGGTTGAAGTACTTCAAGACACAGGATCATTTAAACTAAGAGGAGCATATAACAAAATTGCAACCTTGACACCTGAAGAAGCAGCTAAGGGAGTTATAGCATGCTCAGCAGGAAACCACGCACAAGGTGTAGCTAAATCTGCAACAGAAAAGGGAATCAAATCCATAATCTGTATGCCACTACATGCGCCTATTTCAAAAGTTGAAGCCACAGAAAATTATGGAGCAGAAGTAGTGCTAGTTCCAGAAACATTTGACGATGCAAAGGCAAAGGCAGAAGAACTAGTAAGAGAAAAAGGATACACATTTATCGCACCATTTGATGATGAAGAAGTAATAGCTGGACAAGGAACTATAGGACTTGAAATAGCAGAACAACTACCAGGAGTAGACATAGTAGTAGTTCCAATCGGAGGCGGTGGACTAATCTCAGGAGTAGCACAAGCAATCAAAAAAGAATGCCCACATGTAAAGGTAATAGGAGTTCAAACAAAAGCAATCCCATCAATGTACGAATCTAGAAAAGCTGACAAGATTACAGAAGTAGCTGGCGGATCAACCATAGCAGATGGAATAGCAGTAAAAGTTCCAGGAAAAATTACCTATGAAATAATAAATGAATACGTAGATGAAATAGTACTAGTAGACGAACAAGAAATCGCAAGTGCAATCCTAACACTACTTGAAAAAGACAAAATCGTTGCAGAAGGAGCAGGAGCAACACCAGTAGCTGCAGTAATGTATAATAAATTTGAACACGCAGGCAAGAAGGTATGTTGCGTAGTATCCGGAGGAAACATCGACGTAACTAGGATTCAAAAGGTAATCGACAAAGGATTATTCAAATCAGGAAGAGCTGCAGAATACGACGTAGTACTAAACGACACACCGGGAGAAATGTCAAAACTTACAAAGATTCTAGAAGAAGAAAAGACAAACATCTCTCACATCAGACAAAAGATAGAAGCACATTCAGATGCAATAGATTCAGTAATAGTAAACGTAGTAGTAAGCACAAGAAATTTTGAGCACCAAGAAGAACTAGAAAGAAAACTTAAAGAAAAGGGATACAAATTTACAAAAAAATAAAAAATAGAAATAAATTTGAAGAGAAGATATGAGTCATAAGGTTCATATCTTTTTTTTAGGCTCTATGTCAAATATTGGGGAGACTCGTTAACGCGAGTCTCTTTCTTGTGATATCTTCTCCATTACTTGCACTAATTTTGGCAAGCCTCATATAAGGATAAAAAATCATAAGGAAATAATTCCTAGTAAAATAGTAGGCATTTATTGACAATAATTTGATAAAGTGTTATAACACTTACGTGAAGATAATCTTATAAGGAGGAAATTATGAAAGATTTAATAATTATAGGAGCCGGTCCTAGCGGAGTTTCCGCAGCATTATATGCCCAATCAAGGGGATGCGACTTAACAATTTTTGAAAAAGAAAAGGTAGGCGGATTAATTGGAAAAGTCTCCAAGATAAGTCACTACACATCAGTTGTTGTAGATGAAGATGGAGAAAGTTTCAGGCATAGACTTGAAAATCAAATTAAAGCCTATGGACTCGATTTAAAATACGAAGAAGTTATAAAATTAATGAAGAAGGATGATCATTTTCTTGTAAAGACTAACAAGGCAGAATACGAGGCAAAAAAAGTAATAGTTGCTTCTGGTTCTAGTCCAAAAGAATTGGCAGTTGATACAAAGGGCTATGAGATTTCCCATTGGGCAAGGGGCTATGAAAAAAGAGTTGAAGGAAAAACTGTTGTAGTAAATGGTGGTTCTGATGGAGCAGCTAAGGAAGCTCTTTATTTAGCAAAATTTGCTAAAGAAGTTCATATTATTCAAAATCAAGATAAGCTTATGTGTATCAATGAATTTAAAAAAGCAATAGAAAATAATTCAAAGATTCATGTCCATACTTCACAAGAATTAGCAAGGATAGGAAAAGAAGCAGACCTTATTGAAGAAGTCGAGCTAGCTAATGGCGAACTAATAAAAGATAAAGTTGGTATAGAAATTTTTGCAATGATTGGTCAAAAGCCAAACACAAGCTTCTTAGATTTAGACCTTCCTAAAGATGAGTTAGGTTTTATAGATTCAGAAATTGTAAGTGATATCGATGGCTTGTATTTTGCAGGAGACGTTAGAGTCAAAGCTGTAAGACAAGTTGCAACAGCTGTAAATGATGGTTGTTTGGCAGGAATATCAGCTAGCAAATAAATTAAGTTAGGAATTATCATTATTGATAAACTTCTATTTTTTTATCTAAAATCTTGGTATAAAGATGTAAAGGAGTTATTATGAAAAGTTTAAAGTGGTATACCATAGCTACATGTATTTGGATATTTGTTTTTCCTATAACAGGAATAATTGGGTGGGCTTTTATGATTAGTGGTCCACTTGCTATAGTTGGAAGCATCGTGAAATTTGTGTTCAAATTATTGGGAATAGAACTATATTGGTTAACTAAATCTAGCTTGGGTTTA
>CAMYEJ010000061.1 GCA_947254665.1 uncultured Peptoniphilus sp. | reverse complement strand
GATTATAATCTATAATAGTATTATAAAGACAAGAATAAGTAAAATATATAAGGAACATATGTTCGAGGTGAATATGGCAAAGGTTATTTCTATTTTTAACCAAAAAGGCGGGGTAGGCAAGACTACTTCCGTCATCAATTTGGCTGCTGGTCTTGGTCGCCTTAAACAAAAGGTTCTAATCATTGATATGGACCCTCAAGGCAACGCTACTTCCGGCATTGGTTTAAATAAAGAGCAAGATAAAATTATATATGACCTACTAATTAATGGTGATTTAGATGTTATTAAATCTACAGAATCAAAAAATGTAGATATTATCCCTTCTAATCAAGAGCTTTCAGGAATCGACTTAGAGCTTGCAAATACTGAGTGGCACTACAAACTTAGAGATCAGGTTAATAAATTAAAAGACGACTATGACTATATTTTAATCGATAGTCCGCCTAGTTTAAGTGTGCTTTCTATTATGACACTTATTGCTAGTGATAGTATCATAATTCCTGTGCAAACTGAATACTACGCCCTTGAAGGTGTAAGTCAACTTATAGAATCCATCGATTTTATAAAATCGAACTTTAATCCTGATTTAAGTATTCTTGGGGTTCTCTTGACTATGTATGACGGTAGAAACAAGCTTTCTAAACAGGTTGTAGAAGAAGTGAGAGGATTTTTTAAGGATCTTGCGTTTAACACAACTATTCCTAGAAATGTCCGTCTTGCTGAGTCTCCCGGTTATGGTATGGATATTTTCAAATACGATAGAATTAGTGCTGGTGCTTTTTCATACAAAAAACTTGCTAGGGAGGTGCTTAAGAAATGAGTTACAAGAAGCGTGGACTAGGTCGTGGTTTTTCTAACTTTTTAAGTAAGGAACAACAGGAAGAGATCACTTCTGAGTTTATTAAAGATGATGATTCAAAGATTGAAGATACTTTTAATTCAAATAGAGATGATTTTTCAGAGAGTACACTTAGTGCAAAGATAAAATCAACTTTAGTTGGAAATAAAATTATAACTGAAAAGATTGAACCGATTCCATCAGGGGATCCTTTGGATAATATAAAAAATGATAAAAAACCTGATAATTATGGCCTTAAAAACATAAGCGTGGATCTTATCACTGCGAACCCGGATCAACCTCGTAAGTACTTCGACGAGGAAATACTTAATGAACTTGCAAAGAGTATAAAGGACCTAGGGGTTTTGCAACCTCTAATGGTTCGTCCTATGGGAAATAGATATTTTTTAATTGCTGGTGAAAGAAGACTTCGCGCCTCTATTATGGCTGGTTTAAAGGAAGTCCCTTGCATCGTTGCCGATGTAAGCGATTTTGAAGCGGACAAGATATCAATTATAGAAAACGTTCAAAGGGAGGACCTAAATCCAATCGAAGAAGCAAGGGCTTACAGAAACCTCATTGAAAATTACGGCATGTTTCAAGATGAAGTCGGGGATATCCTCGGTAAAAGTAGACAATTTATTGGAAATAGAATAAGACTTCTAAAACTACCTAAAGAGGTTCAAGATATGATTGAAGTCGGTGATCTTAGTTTTTCCCATGGTCAAATTCTTCTTTCTCTTGAAAATGATGAAGATATATTAAGAGAAGCAAGAAGGATTAAAAATGAAAGCATAAGTGTTAGTAATACCAGGAGAAAAAGACCAAGAAGAAGAAAAGAAGTAGTAAGAGATAAATATCTCGATGCTCTCTTAGATAAAATCAGTTCCCATCTAGGTACTAAAATCAGTGTAAAGGGTACTGGAACTGTGAAGAAACTTGAAATTGAATACTACAGTGACGAAGATCTGGAAAGAATATCTTCTATTATAATGGGAGGTGATCTTGATTGACTAAGGAACTTATAACCTACATTGTAAATGCCTTTACAAACAGTGCCTTCAATGGTAATGCAACTGGTGTTGTCATTGATTCAGTCGGTCTAACAGATGAGGAAATGTCAAAGATTGCCAAAGATCTAAAGCAACATGAGACCGTTTTTGTAAATAAGATGGATGTAAACAGGTACTCCACCAGGTTTTTCACAGACAAGGGTGAGATAGATCTGTGTGGTCATGCAACCATCGCCACGTTCTATGCGCTTGCAAAGGAAGAGTACATCACACCATTAGATAGAGGAACTGTGGACATCATCCAACATTCCCGTTTAGGTAAGATTCCTGTAAAAATTGAATACAAGAACGAAGAAGTGTTAGGAATAAGCGTACTACTAGATGTTGTAGAACTTGAAACATCCGTAACCAAGGAAGAGATGTCAAAAGTGCTTGGAATTTCTAAAGAGGACATTGATTTAGGAAATAGAAACTTACCTATTAAGAAGCTCACCTCCGGCATTTGCGACATCGTGGTGCCGATAAAAGATAGAGAAACTCTAAACAAAATAAGGCTAAACTATGACTTGGCAAGCGAAGTTGTAAAGAGTGAAGAAGCACTATCCATCCTTGCACTTACAACTGGCGACTATGAAACAGTATATTCTCGTACATTTTCACCGGGAATAGGCATAGAAGAAGAGCCTGCATCAGGGTCATCCGCCCTTGCAACTCTAAAATATCTAAAGGACCTATCCCTTTCAAAGAATGTAATTGAATCAGTACAAGGCGAAAGCTTCGGAAGAATAGGATGCGTAACCGCAGAGTATATAGAAGAAAGTGGCAAGATTAAAGTCACTGGAGGAGGATTTGTATTTTTGACTGGAGTGCTAAAGATATGACAGGAAGAGAACTAAGACGACTAAAAACAAAGAGAAAGAGAAGATTTACCCTCCTTGTCCTAATTCTACTTGGTCTCTTTTTCACAGGAAAATTCATCTCCAATGCAAATAGACTAATAAAGATAAAGACCAACGAAATCTCCTACATGGAATTTATAAAATTTAAAGAAGACACGCTGAACAAAACATCAACTCCAAAAATCATAAGGAAGATGGCATCAGCAGTAGAATCCATAAAGGGTAAACCATCTACAAAAGACGCATCAGATACAGGAACAATAAATGTTTTAAACATATATTTCAAAAACAATACAAAGATTGAAATACTTAGGAAAAACTCCTTTGTTTCAATAGATGGAGTCTGGTACAAAATCCAAGGCTCCTCAGCAAATAAATTCGACAGACTTTTTGAAGAGTACAGTGAATAGGAGGAAAATTTGAAAATTTTATCGGCAGGACCTACATCCATATCCAAAGAAGTAATGGCAGAAATGGGCAAGATCCACACAAACCCGGACCTAGATCCAAACTACACACAGTTTCACAGAAATGTAGAAAAGAAGATTGCAAAGATACTAAACACAGAAGCTACCACATTTCTAATGCTTGGAGAAGCAATAATGGGACTAGAAGCAGCAGTAATAAACATGGTAGACAGAGGCGACAGAGTACTTGTCCTTCACAACGGATACTTCGGCAAGGGATTCTCTGAATATGTGGAAAATGTAGGAGCAACTCCAGTAGAATTAAAATTTGACTACAGAAGGGGCATCGACGTAGAAAAGCTAAGAAAATACTTAGAAAAGGATAGCGACTTCAAAGCAGCGACCTTTGTTCACTGTGAAACCCCATTTGGAATCACAAATGATATCGAAAAGATCGGTAAACTATTAAATAGCTACAACATTTTATCCATCGTCGACTCAGTAAGCGGAATCGGAGGAGAATATATAGACTTCGACGAATTTAAACTAGACGTACTAATCGGAGGCTCACAAAAGGTACTATCAGCACCAACAGGACTTACCACAATCACACTCTCAGAGAGGGCAAAGGACGAAATCGCGAAGAAAAAAGTAGCATCCTACTATTTAAACTTCAGAAATTTCTACGACTACAAAGACGCAGCCTTCGCATTTCCATACACAATGAACGAAAACCTAGTCCACGCAATGAATGTGGCAGTGGACAAAGTACTATCAAGAGATACGGTAGCCCTACACAAAAAATATGCAGAAGCAACAAGGCAAGCAGTAGAAAAATCAGGACTAGAACTATATGCCAAAGATTATTTCGCAAACACAGTTACAACAGTCCTACTGCCGGAAGGATTCGATGCATTTAAATTACTTGAAAAAATGAGAGAAAGAGGCATCATCATCTCCGGAGGAATGGCAGACATCCTTCACAGAGCATTTAGAATCGGACACATGGGCAATAATATCGATCTAGAAGACTTCAAAGAAATGTATAGAAACTTAGACGAAGCGCTAGAAGAAATGAAGGTTCCAATGAAAGGAAGTCTCAAAGAAGAATTTGCAAAAGCAATAGAAAAATAGATGGAATTTTTAAAACTCAAGGCAATACCTTGGGTTTTATTTTTTATTTATTTTAGACAGTATCATTTTAACTAAGTAAACTCAAATATCAAAAAAACATATTTTCGATTATATAAAATAAATTTAGAATATTTTATTAATTTTAATGTTATAGTATAATAACAAAGATAAAAAATACTGACAACTCTTCAAAAATATTTAAAAGGTATAATAAATTTTTATGAGGTTATGAAAATGATAATAGAAGATTTAGACAATCTTCCAAAAACTCTGGAAGAATTTCAATATATAAAAGGAGCAGCTCAAGGAGAGCTTGTAAAATTAAAGGAAAAAGGAGTGCCGATTGTCGGAGCATACTGCACATTTTTTCCGCAAGAACTTCCGATAGCTTCAGGAGCAGTATCTGTATCCCTATGCTCAACATCAGGAGAAACTATAGGTGAAGCAGAAAAGATTCTGCCAACAAACCTTTGTCCACTTATAAAAAGTTCCTTTGGTTTTGCAATCACAGACAAATGCCCATACTTTTTCTATTCAGACCTAGTAGTTGGAGAAACCACCTGCGACGGTAAGAAGAAGATGTTTGAGTACATGAAGGAATACAAGGACGTGCATGTAATGCAACTTCCAAACATGATTTCAAAAGAAGCAATGGCACTTTGGAGGGCAGAAATCATAAAAATAAAGGAAAAGATAGAAGACAAGTTCAAAAAGAAGATATCTGACGAAGATCTACGGCGTGCAGTTAAGATTATGAATGAATACAGATCTTCAATCAAGGAATTCTATGAAATTATGAAAACCGATGAACTTCCTATTACTGGACTTGAACTTTGGAACGCACTAAACGGCGCAAATTACTATCTTTATAAAGAAGATGTACCTGCAATAATGAAAAATTTAAAACAAGAGGTGCTTAAAAACTCAAAGAAAATCACTGGTAAGAAGAGAGTTTTAATCACAGGATGTCCTATAGGAGCAGCTACAGAGAAAATAATCGAAGCAGTTGAAAAAAAGGATGCTGTGGTAGTTTGCTATGAAAACTGCGGTGGTGCCAAGGCTCTAGACAGAAATGTAGACGAAGATGCGGATGATATCTTGCAAGCAATTGCAGAAAAATATCTAAACATCGGTTGTGCCTGCATAAGCCCTAACGACAATAGAAAAGAACTTCTAAAAAGGCTAATTAAAGAATATAAAGTAGATGGAGTGGTGGATATGCACCTACAAACATGCACGCCTTTCCAATCAGAATCCCATGGAATCAAGACCTTTGTAAACTCTTTGGGCGTACCATATGTAGCAGTTGAAACAGACTATTCAAACAATGATATAGGACAGTTAAACACAAGACTAGAAGCATTCGTAGAGATGCTATAATTTAAAAATAAAGCTCAGGGGAGTAACCCTTGGGCTTTTGTTTTTGGGTGAAATTATTTAATCATATTTTTACAGATATAAATTTTTAGATGAGGAGTGAAAATCACTTATATATAGGCTATGTAGTGAAAGTAAATTGCATCAGCTACAAAATTTAATCTTAATCTATGTTGTTATACGGATCTACATTATTTAATTTTCTACACAAAACATATGTCTAAATACAGATTTACAACCATTTAAAATCAATTAAATATAATTTTTAAACTTTGCAATGACCTAACTGTGCAAATTGTGTAATTTCCATGAGGCATTAAAAAATTGGTGTCTGAAGGAAGCGAGTTTCGTGCACAGTTCCAAAAAATGAATACAGCGAAGTCTAATTTGTAGAAATCAACTGACTCTCATGGTGACTGCAGTTGGGAAGATATTCTCTTTAAAATTCCAGAGGAAAGCAGTCATCCTGAGCCTATGGTGGAGATTTACCGACACCCATAGTCGAATTGGTATAATCATGGTGGGGCCACGTAAGAATGATTTTACTTGCAGCAACGGGTCAAATACAGGTCAGATCCTTCGACTTCAGAGCCTTGTGGCTCTTTCGCTCAGGATGACCCGTTGGAAAGTTTGACGTTAGATAAGTTTTAATCATTTATATATTTTAGAGAATTTACGCCTTCGGCTGTGGAAGCAAAATGCTTCCGCTACGGGTGTAAAAAAGTTAATAAAATAAAATTACTTCCGCTACAAAGTATTTTTTAAATTTAAATGCTCTACGTAGAGCATCTAGTTTTAATTTTAATTCTATCTTATATCATTCCCATTAAAAAAAGCTCCAGATTTCTCTGAAGCTTTTCTTTAATTTAATTCTTATGCGTTTGGATTTACATCTAGTTTTAATGATTGATATTCTTTTAGAGATGTTTGAACTACTTTGTAAAGTCCGATTACCCCGATTACGTTAGGGATTACCATCATTGCGTTAAACATATCTGCAAGTTCCCAAACTAAGTCTACTTCGAACATTGTTCCTAAGAATATAAATACTAGTGCTAGTATTCTGTATGCTCCTATTCCGCCTTTACCAAATAGGTATCTTACGTTTGCTTCTCCATAGAAGTACCATCCGATGATAGTTGAGAATGCAAAGAAGAATAATGCTACTGCTATAAATGCTACACCTATGTGTCCTATTCCTAGTTCAAATGCTTTTTGTGTAACTTTGATTCCTTTTAGTCCATCAATTGTATTTGCGCCAGTTGCTATTATAACTAGTGCGTTGATTGTAAGAACTACGAATGTATCTATAAATACACCTACGATTGCTACTAGACCTTGGTCACATGGATGGTTAACTTTTGCTATTGCGTGAGCATGTGGTGTTGAACCCATACCAGCTTCGTTAGAGAATAGTCCACGTGCAACCCCGTATCTAACTGCTTGACGTACTGTAACCCCTGCAGCTCCACCTAGTACAGCTTGAGGATTGAATGCTCCTACGAAGATTTGTCTGATTGCGTCTACAGTTGCTCCACCGTTTTTAATAAGGATGATAAGTCCACCAAGTATGTAGAAGAATGCCATTACTGGAACTATTTTTTCTGTTACAGATGCGATTCTACCAACTCCACCGATGAAGATAAATCCAGAGATTACTACTATTACAAGTCCAACTACCCATGTAGGAACGTCAATTACACTTGAGAATGCTTGTCCTATTGAGTTAGCTTGTACAAGGTTACCTACTAGTCCTAGTGCTATTGTAATAAATATTGCAAATAGTGCTGCTAGTACTTTTGAATGGATACCATTTCTTAGGTAGTAAGCTGGTCCACCAGTTACTTGTCCATCTTTAACAACTTTGTATTTTTGTCCTAGTACTGCTTCTGCGAATATTGTTGCCATTCCGAAGAAAGCACTGATCCACATCCAGAATATTGCTCCCGGTCCCCCTGAAATAATAGCTGTTGCTGATCCTGTTAAGTTACCAGTACCAACTTGTCCTGCGATTGCTGTTGCTAGTGATTGGAAAGAACTCATTCCGTCAGCGCCAGCTTTTTTTCCTTTTAAACTGAAGCCGGAAAAAGCTTTCTTAAATGCTAATCCAAAGTCTCTTACTTGGATTCCTCTTAATGCTAGTGTGTAAAAAATACCGCATCCTACGAGGATTACCATCATTGGAACGCCCCAAAGCACTCCATTAATAGATTTTACTATTGCTAATAATTTGTCTTCCATGTCTTCCTCCTTATTATTAAGATACATTTATTATACC